>CAMWJR010000001.1 GCA_947174645.1 uncultured Verrucomicrobiota bacterium
CGATATTCTCGTGTCCGCCATAGCGATTCGGGATCCACTCGCCGGGCTTTTTAGAGTAGTCCAAATAGAGCATCGACGCAACTGCATCGATCCGAATTCCGTCAACATGCATGGACTCAAGCCAGAAAAGCGCGCTTCCGATCAAAAAATTGCGCACCTCGTGACGCCCATAATTAAAAATATACGTCCCCCACTCTTTATGCTCTCGCTGTTTCGGATCGGCGTGCTCATAGAGGTGTGTTCCGTCGAAATTTTCCAATGCGAACGCATCTTTAGGAAAATGTGCGGGCACCCAATCGATAATCACCCCAATGCCCTGCTGGTGACAATAATTCACGAAATACCGAAAATCATCGGGAGTCCCATAGCGATTGGTAGGCGCATAAAATCCTGTCACCTGATATCCCCAAGACCCCAAGAATGGATATTCTGTGATCGGTAAAAGCTCGACATGCGAAAAACCCATATTTTTAACGTACTCGCAGAGTGCGACCGCTAATTCCCGATAATTCATCGGCCGGTTTTCTTCTTCAACGACACGTCGCCAGGAATCTAAGTGAACCTCATAAATCGAAATCGCTTCGGATTTATAATTCTTTTTCGCCGGAAAGTACACCTGATCTTCCCAGGAAAAATTCGACTTTACCACAATCGATGCATTGTGGGGCGGTGCTTCAAAATATTGCCCACAGGGATCACTTTTCAACCGCAGCTCTCCATCAGCACCGATGATCTCGTATTTGTATTTTTCACCGCTCAAGTCTTTAGGAATAAAAAGCTCCCATAGTCCAGAGTTTCCCAATGGACGCATCACCCCATATCGTCCGTCCCAACGGTTAAACTCACCAACTACCGACACGCGTTTTGCACTCGGAGCCCAAACACAAAAACTTGTTCCTAAAACATTTTCATGTACAACAATATGTGCTCCGAGTTTTTCAAAAACTTGTTCATGCTTTCCCTGGTTAAAGAGATAGCAATCATACTCCGAAATTGTCGGCAAGAACGCATAAGAATCCCTTATTTCCTCGATGCTCCCATCCTCACGAACGACGCGGAACAGATGATCAAAAACGCGATCACTTTCGACGACGCTCTCAAAAAAGCCGCATTCATGTAACTTCTCCATTGGAAAAGCTTTTCCCGACGCAACGGCCACTACTTCGCACCGGGCTGCATCCTGTAAAAACGCTCTCACGACAACCGTCGAATTTTCAACAAGATGCACTCCCAAAAGATCATGGGGAAAGCGACATGTCCCATGAGTAAAGGCCGACAGCTCCCTCTCCGAAATCACCATCGGCCTTCAAAACTGTTTTTTTATCGTTTCCTTGCGAGATTATTTCACATCTTCTCAATTTACAACTATTGGGTCGCCTGCTGTTCTGTTACGTTGATTAAGATTAAGCAACTCTTTAATTCTCGCTCTAGTCAGTGATTTTTCTCTCCCCTCATCTTCTCGCCACTCAGTCTCTAGAGTCGCCTTCCACTGAAGCTGATTTCTTCCGGTGAAAGGAGGATCACCCACCTCTTGGTACCCGGTCTTTACATCGGCAAACTCTGTGAGAGGCTGAACATGATTCCCTGTAAACATAACATCAAATACAGTCGGCCTAGCTCCTATATTCCATTCTTCCATAATGCCCCAGACAAAATGACCATGTTGCTCATCAAGTAGACGAGATAACACACGAATACCACCCAAATCAGAAAGAGGCGTTCTCTTTCCATTCTCACCAATCCAATCGACGCCTCCCATCAACGGCAACATATCTAAATGGAAATACTCGCCCATTGCGAAAAACCCTGAGACATCATCCCATGTAAGGCAAGATACCTCTTTATACGGCAATTGCCAATTTCCGGCAAGTTTTTGCTGCAAAGGATCATTCCTATAAACACGCCTGTATTCCTTCCATAAATCATCCTCTTCAGCCGCTGCACCATTTGCCGCCAAATTGTATCTTATTACTTCTAAACGAACGTTATCGATGAGTTTACACAAAAGCCCCTCAATATACTTATGCTTCTCCTCCTCACCTTCATTAGCTATACCGTTAGAGCTAAACACCCTTCCAACTAATTCTTCTACGCGATTCCTTTCATCTTCATTTAACGGAATATTTTGACCCAAACGGAGCCCGTACCATATCGCACAGGCCCAAGCCGTTTCCGCCAAATCTCTGCGCATACACCCAACTCTCCATGAACCGATTTTACTCGTGTATAGCGCGTACTGCAGTCTAGAATTCTTTTGGCCTTGCAAGTGCAGCATCACATTTGTGAGAACTGACCAAAAGAAACAATTCCCATCCCCAGGAACGTGAACACTGTAAACTTCTCCTGTCGCCTGTTGTCTAAAATCTCTCGAGACACAAATCGCCTCGTATTTTGCCGGAGCAGCGGCTCGTAACGCCGGTGAGAATAGGCTCACTAACCCGACTAAGGTTAACACCTTCTCTAAGCTGTGACATACTTTTCGCCTCATTGAAACGAAAGCACCTGCCAATTCGTTTCTCTTGTTCATATTCATAGCTGCTGGAGCACATTGCATTTTGAGTACTGTCAAGCAATTATTTTAATTTCAGAAAAATAAAAAATGGCGGCGCACACCACACGTAAAATCCCTGTGAAGCTTCTCAAAGCTGACCCAATTGAGACAAAAACCAAGCTCTGGCAGCTCTGGCGGGGGAAGAGAGACTCGAACCCTCGACCTTCGGTTTAGAAGACCGCTGCTCTATCCACTGAGCTACTCCCCCGTGGCATGTATTCTTGTTTTTCCCGTTTAATGGCAAGCATTATCGGGGAAATACATTTAAATTAAAAGACACGGGCAACCTTGACCACAAGTACAGAAATCGCTGTCCATTAAGATTTCTTTAAGCGAAACAACGGTCCGGATAACGAGTGCTACACGGACAGCTTTTTGTAAAACAGGTACAACTTTGCTGTATGCCTCTTCGCCAATTTCTTGGGCGTGTTCGCGGCAGTATTTGAGCAAATCCGAAGTAATCGTTGTAAATTCGTCGATAAGTTCAACAGGTGAAAATCCTTCCCATTCCTCCTTGCGTTCCTGAAAATCATTAAGAATCTCTAGCGCGTCCTCGGCGCGGCCCTTAAGCATATCCATAGCATCACAGACACTTTGCATTTGATTTTGAAATTCCGCAACAACCTCGGGGTCACCTTCCAGTGTTTCCACGCTCAGCTTTAACGCATGGTGAGAAGTTTCGAGAATTTTAATACAATTCTGCAGTTTTCGGATTGATTTTTCCAACGCAGAAGGATTTTCGACGTTCTCAAGCACCACTCCGCGAGTACGAATCCCATCACCTGAAGTTCCGTAAAGATCGTACTCCATCTGGTCGATAAGTTCATCTTCTGTCGCTTCATGAATAAGTGGCGTCAAAACAATGTTATGTGTCGAAAACGAATAAACGCTTTTAGGACGAGGTTTTAAAAAAGGTGTCGAACCAAAGCTAAACGAAGCGCCCAATCCCAGGCACGCGAAAAATAAACATTTTTTCATGGCGTGCCTGATTGTAAAAATATTTTACAAATTTACAACGAAAAAACAAATTTACAACAAACAACGACTACGCAAGATTTGGCTGCCCGGCTAGGATTCGAACCTAGACAAACAGAGCCAGAATCTGTTGTGCTACCATTACACCACCAGGCAATGTGGGAATCAAACTTTCTTTTCTCGCACCAATGGCAAGGCTTTTTTACCGCCGATACAAAGAAATTCTCGCCATGCCTATAGGATTTTCTTCCGCTTCTCTTAACTGAAATTTATTCAGATTCTTCGAAGAAGTCTTTTTGTAGCGCAAAAAATGGGTTCATTCTCCGAGAAATAGCAATATTAACGCTTTCTAACTCCACGATCTTACTCGGCGCACAATGTGGCTAGGCCCACCCAGCATATTAACTAATATGAATATTGCACGTTTGTGGGACAATTGATTGATAGTGACCGCCCCGGCCATCGCCTCGGTAAAAAATCGGTATAGGATCTTCTTCTGTCTGAAAATTTCCCTTGTAAGTGTGAGTGATAATTTTTCGTAATCCCTTCTGAAATTCCTCTTTTTTCACGAGAATATCGAAACCAATGACCGGTGCGAGAAAAACCGTTAGCGGTGAATCGAGCTCCAATCGCCCCTGTTCGAGCTTTCTTAAAAACTGATTCCAATCGGTATTATTGAGATCCTCTTCCTTTTTCTCCGTATCATTCGCGATCAAGGTTGCGATCTCTTCTAATGCTTCGGTATCTTCTGGCGTCCGATCTTGTTTTCCTCGAACATAGGCGATACGGTCCGAGAGCCGTTTTAGCAATGCCAAAACTTCCGACTTTTTGACGTAAATATCACGCGCACCATGCTGTTCGGCAATTTTTTTGACGACAAGTACCGCCCAAAACCCGCAAAGACCATCGCCCGGTACATTGTACAGCCGAAATCCCGGAGGAACAAGCACCGTGGCGTCTTTTTTCGGAACGGCGGCGATCTGGCCTAATTGGGGAGGAATGACGTACTTCGAATCTTTGGCGACGCTAGGTTGCCGCGATGCCAAAGTCTTGATTGTTCGTATCGTTTGCGCAAGTTGTTGATTCGCTTTTTTGGCCGACACCAGTAGCTGTCGCCTTGCATTCTGGATCCGTACCATGTCTGCAGAACTTCCCTCTACCGTGCCAACAGCTCCCAAAAGTAGGCACGACCATACCCCCATCACCTTAACCATCCGGGCGAGAAGTTATTCGTTTACAAAGGTTTTGCAATCATTTTTCGTCAACGAGTTCCGCCATAACCCCTTCTTCCGAAATCCGTGTTAATGTTACCTTATGCAGCTGATTCGTCAGATCGTGTCCCGGATCAGGCACCCAAACTTTGATGTAATTTTCCGTCAACCCGTGGAAACCACCGGGCTCACGATCCTCAAACAAAACATCCATTTTTTTTGAGAGATAGCACTCAAGGAAGTGACGACGCTTTTGTGCGCTCAACGCGCGGAGTTGCTGACTGCGGCGGTTGATCCCAGCGGGCATAACAAAATCGTGACTTAAATCCGCAACGGTCCCCGGACGACGAGAATACGAAAAGACGTGCGCGTACTGTAAGGGTGATTGTTCAAAAAAGTCGACAGACGCCTGAAAATCCTCTTCGGTTTCTCCCGGGAACCCAACAATAATATCCGTCCCAAGCCCGACATTGGGAATCGTAGCCGCAGCTTTTTCAAAAAATATCCTCGCCTCCTCGAGGTTGTAATGACGTCGCATTTTCCTTAAAATGCGGTCGCTCCCTGATTGTAATGGGACGTGAAGGTAGCGTACGAGCTTGTTTTGAGGGTCTCGCATTTGTTCAAAAATCTTTTGAGGAATTGTTTTCAGCTCAATGCTACTCAGACGAATTCGCAATAACCCCGGAATTGCACTCAACGCCTGGATAACATCCGACAAATCTTTGCCATCGCTCGAATATGTCCCGATATTAACGCCCGTAAGGATGATTTCCTTGACGCCTTTTTTGACATGTTCCGCGGCATCCTGTAACAAATCGTCAAATGCTCGACTCCGAGAGCGCCCCCGCAGCCGCGGAATAATGCAATAACTACAGCAAAAATCGCATCCCTCCTGAATTTTGAGATTGTAACGTTTTTCGTAAACCGGTCCCAAAGCGCAGCCTATTCGGAATTCCGATTTCGGTAAAGGACTACGAAAAATATAGGGAAATTGCTGTTCACGTTCGACTTGCTCAAGGTGTTCAACGAGTTTCGATTTTTCCACGTTGCCAATGACACAGATATACGGATGGATCGCCTTTAGAGATTCTGCTGCATTTTCCGCTAGGCACCCGGTTACAAGAAGATGAATACGTGGATTTTGACGAACAATCTGACGAAGTGTTTGGCGACATTTCGACTCCGCCAATGCTGTAACCGCACAGGTGTTCACAATTGCCACATCGACAGAAAGATCGAGTTCCGGCACAATTGTATATCCTTTGGCTTCGAGCTGCTCCACAATTGTACGACTTTCCGCAGCATTCAAGCGGCACCCATGGGTATGAACGTAAATCTTCATAGCACCTTCGCCGCCTCAAAATACGTACGAACACAGTCTTGGTCGCTGAATGGGATTTTTTGGTCTCCAACTACTTGATAACGTTCATGTCCCTTCCCCGCAATCAAAACAATATCACCGGGTTGTGCGCGCTGTAACGCCATTTCGATCGCCTGTCGTCGATCGGGTTCGAACAGAACGTTGCGATGTTGGACGCCCAAACGCATATCGTGGAAAATATCCTCGATTGCCTCATGACGCGGATTATCCGCCGTCGCGATAACAAGCGACGACCGCTCGCACGCAACTTGCATCATTTTAGGGCGTTTTGTTCGATCGCGATCTCCGCCGCAACCAAAGACCGTAATTATTTTTTTCGGTTTCAGTTTTTGGAGCGTCTGTAAAACGCGACGCAGCCCATCTTCCGTGTGCGCAAAATCGACAAAAATCGTTACCCCATTTATCTGGATTATACGCTCTAAACGGCCTGGAACTCCCGGGAAGGTCGCCAATCGCTGGCATAATTTTTCTAATTCGATGCCCTCAACTTCATGAATCGCCGCAATAGCCGCAAGTGCATTTTCGACGTTAAAATCCCCCAGTAATGGACTGCGACAAGGGTAACATTTTCCGTAATGTTTAAGGTTAAAAAAAGTCCCCTCGGGACGCAACTGAATATTCTGTGCTTGATAATCCGCAGGCACATTAACCCCGTAGGTTACGCCCCAAAGTTCTCGCCATAAGCGTTCTCCGTACGGATCGCCAATGTTGAAAACATTGCATCGTGGCTTTGGGGCGTCGGTAAACAATTTTCGCTTTGCGGTAAAGTACGCCATCGAATCGCCGTGATAATCTAGGTGATCGCTTGTCAAATTGGTAAAAATCGCGGCATCGAATTGGAGCCCGCAGTGGCGCCGTTGGTCGAGACCATGTGAACTCAGCTCGATTGCAACGGGAGTGTTTTTTGGAATTGCGGCAATCATACGGTACAGCGATTCCAAACTGGGGGTTGTTTGGGCCGCCTCGTGACTTTCAACTAACAAATCATCAACGATACTCCCAATGAGCGCTGTCGGCCGTCCAAGAAGATGTCGGATAAGGTACGTGACGGTCGTTTTTCCGTTGGTCCCCGTAACACCCCACAAAGAGTGGTTGTTGACCGGTAAAAGTCGATGAAGTACCTGCGCAAAAACCCCAACAACATCTGTGGTGACATGAAATTTTACGTCACGCGAATCAACCACGTCTTGTGGAGAAAGAACAACCTCGCGACATCCGTGCTGAATCGCATCATCAACAAAATCTTTAACGTCGTGTGCCCAACTCGGGAACGCAAAAAACACTTTTTCCGGCCCCGCCTTTCGGCTATCTGAAGTCACCTGATCCGCTGTGAGATTTTCTAACACAGACGCCTCCCACGCACACTGCATGGAACAACACTACGAGATTTCGTCTCTTTTCTTCAACTCAAATGTCGGAATCTTGTTGAGTTCTAAACCCGCTGCTTAGAGGTAATCACATACTCTGTAGTCGTCTTTACCGGTATGAGAATCTGGCGTGCGACATTTCGCGGCACAAAATTCGACTTCGCCGGTTGCTTTACCGGGACTTTGGTGCCCGCTGGCAACTTATCTGCCGGACCCATCACGCTTTCCTGTTCGATGGCCCACATGATGAAGTGGAAAACCCACGAAATCAACTTGTAGCTAAAAAATGACTCACCGATTACCTCGTGCTCGTGGATCTTAATCGAAGCCCTCCGTGGTGCCGACGTCACAGTCGGATCGACGTAATCTCCAAGTCCCAGCTGCGCCAAGAATAGTGTGAAGCCTGCCAACGCATCACCGTCGATCTTGTAAATCTCATCGTCGCCGAGAAAATTACTGGGAATTGCACTCGGTTTTTTCACCGTTCCGTTCCGCTTGTTATCGATTTGCTGTTTCAGGACATCAAGCGCACTGGCCACAATCAACTCTTCATTGAAGTAAGCCAAATGAGAAATTATTTCTTCTTGCGGCAGCGTCTCCGGCGGATTTTCTCCGTTCAACAACGCCGTAGCAACTTTGAACATCTCCGCCCCTACCCCGTAAAACGGTACTTCATCGTGAGTCCCCTCGGGACGAAGATACCTGGAAAATTCCCATTTCTCAACGGGAAATGCCGGGACGCGATAGGGGTGTAGAATCCCCAACATAGAAGTCTTAACACTTAGTAACTCCGCTAAAGTTTTGACGCCAGGGAAACGATAACAACCCGCCGAAATAATGGTCCCATTTTTAAGGGTACCGGTAATGCCCGTACTTCCGTCTGAAAGCTTGCTAATTAGGAATTCTGTAAACTCTGTAATCTTCCGCTTCCAATCATCCGGTGACAGGGTCTTTTGAGGAGGAGTGCTCGTGGAGCTCGATCCATCGTTAACCGGACCGTTGGCTAGTGCCTGTGTTCCTTTTTTCTCTACTTGGCCTCCTTTTTGATCAACAACTTCGGTCCTCGTAAGAATCGTAACAATCTTATCGGCTATCTTTCTAAGATTTTGCGCAAACAAATCCTTACAATCACGCGAAGCACACGTTCCCGTCTTTGTACTATCCCCAGACAGATAAATTGAAGGCAAAACAACTGTTTTCTTCGATAGCTTCGCGAGAGGATCAACAGTTTCCGCACTGAAGGTTACATCAATTCCTTCCGGATCAAAAGAAACAACTAGGCAAACGTGGCGCAACTCCGCCGCCACGGTATCTATAAGCTCCATGATCTTCTTTTGTGAGAGATCCTCCACAACAGGTTTTGTCACGGCACTGACGTCGATCACTAACTGTGCAGGTTGATCAATTGTTTTTTCCGATGATGTCTCACTTTTTTCTTTCTGATCTGAAGGGATCTCCGTCTTTGCTAACTCACCTGTTGATTCCTTTCCCTCTTTTGATAGCGTCGCTGCATCATTCAAAAGCAGCTGATGAGCCCAATTGCGGAGTACAGAAAAATCTAATCCCTCGACTTGGATACGGCAGCAATCTTTAGTTAACTTACCGACGTTCCAAGGCGTATTTCCCTGAACAACCGCTGCGAGCAGTTTTTTATCTTGGGAAATCTGTTCCAGCTGTGTTGCATCCCCGGTTACGATGAAAAAGCCCTCGTGTTCAAAAAACTTCGAGAAGCCACTCTCTTGGAGCATATCGCGCAAAACTTGAATTCGTGCCGGATCGGATACAGGGCGAAGTACAGCAAAACATCCAGGCGTATGATCCTTTCTGTCGTAATAATGGATCACAACATCATAGCTGAGGTCTAAAATCCCTACTAACGGCAACGCCAACGCCGATATAAACGCTCGAGCTGTTATTGACGCGATCCCAAAAGCATTAAACAACCCTTCTCGGCTAAAGATCCTTTCCGGAGCGGAAAAACGCACACTTGCGATAGGCTTTGAGTCTGCTAGACTCGGTAGTTCCTCTGCTTTTACACCACTGGTCGCCTTTTCTTGAACCGCAGGCAATGCCTTCGATTCCACCACTGGCGTTTCTAAAGCTTCTTTTACCTGCGGTACTTCCGCTACTGTCGGACTTGCGGGCTCGACTGTTGCGTTCTCTGCGCACAAGATTTCACAGCTGCCCATCCATAAACCCAGTGAAAGATGAAAGACCAACGCTTTGTTCATAATTTTCCCATCTCGGAGGATAAAAAATCGACTCTTAACGCAAGTCCAATCTCAGACGATCATTTTAACTCAAAATTCGTAGGGAACCCGCGCAGAAAATTGAAACGATCGCCCCTGATAGCGGTACTCCAAATCAATAGCGCAAGATTGGAGGTAGAGCCGTTTCCCCAAAATCGACGCCAACTGCCGGTTTAATTTAAAGTCACCATAAGTTTGGTCACCAATAATCGGCATTTGTCGCAATGCACACTGGACTCGTAATTGGTGTGTCCGTCCCGTTATCGGCTGCAACTGATAAATCGCCAAAATTGGCAGATCACTCCCCAGAGAGATGGTCCGAACTAACGTGTAGCGCGTGATAGCAAGCGTGCCTTGAAGATGCAATTTTGGCTCAACACGGCGCGATCGAACGCAACCTTTAAGCCACTGTTTTTGCAGAACGTCACGAAAAACACCTTGCTGGGATAAAGACCGGTACAGTACAAGCGCACGGTACTCCTTTCGGACATGCCCTGCCGCAAAAGCCTGGCGAATCGCCTTAGCGACTGGAAGCGAAGTGCAGCCCAACACGATGCCTGACGTTGGCGTATCGAGGCGGTTCAGAAGAAAAAACTTTTCTCGGTTATTTTGATAACATCGCTGTGTGGGGTCATAATCGAGGTTCAGTAATGCACGGCGACAGCGCCCCAGGCGATTGGGCATCGACATAATTCCACATGGCTTATAGAGTGCAACCACCCCGTTGGGGTCAACAGCCACAACGGGGACTCCGGGCGCCATAAAAGGCTCCCAGTGCGTCGGATCATCACTCATCGGCAAAATTCAACTTGCCAATTTTTCGAGAAAAACAAGACTCATCAGCGTCGGGCCCTTAGCTCAGCGGTTAGAGCAGGGGACTCATAATCCCTTGGTCGCAGGTTCGAATCCTGCAGGGCCCACCTGTTTATTTTTTGCGTGCTATAACAACCAAAAATCTATCATCCACCTTGACATCTCCCGGGTTATAGCGCCCCGAGCAATCTTTTGCGAACTCTTCAACGGTAAAGCCGTTTTTTTCTAAAAAATACTTCATTGAAGCTTTGTTAAAGAGATGAAAGTGTCGCGACATCCGGTCACCCTCAAAATTCGCATCAAAGTCTGGCGTCTCAAGAAACAGCAATCCTCCCGAACGAATCTTTTTTTCTAAAGCCTCTAAAATCGCTGACGGTGAGCGAAAATGCTCGAGCGTATCTACCATCGCAATTACATCGAAAAACCCATCCTCAAATCGATGAAAATAGTCGATCGCGTCACATCGAACCACCTCTCCATAACGTGTAGCCTCCTTCTGAGAAAGGTCTGTTACATCATTTCCATAACAAACAAAACCCTTCCCTTTGGCTAACTTCATGAAAACCCCATCCGCACAACCAACATCCAAAAAGCGCTCTTCACCTTTTCCTTTTTTTGTGTAGTGCTTCTCGATTAAACTCATGTAGTAGGAAAAAATACCTTCCCGGAAATTGGAATCATAATCATGAACAAACCCTTTGTACTTTCCTGAAAAATACTCATCGTAGAATCGCATTACTACATTATCATTCAAACGGGGCGACACCATCGCGAGCTGACAATTCGGACAGCACAACCAATGAAATTTTCGAGGAATAGCGGCAAATGGCACATCATTCTCCGGGTGTGCAGCGTAATAATCCCAAACGTAACCCCACTCCAACGAAGCATCATGCGTTGCCTTTTCAACTAGCTGGTTACCGCCACACAAATCGCAACGAGTTACCTCTTGCGCAACTTTCTCAACACCCCCGCTAGCAAAACAGCTCAACGCAGTACTTACCGTAAGTAGGAGCGGCATAACTCCTTTCAGAACATCCATGATTGCAGAGAAGATGATTAAAATCCGTGTCGTCAACTCCAGACACTAGTACATCGCATTTTGATAAAATTCACACGCACTCCGAAGCGCGGTGGCGAGGGGCGGAATCGAACCGCCGACACAAGGATTTTCAGTCCTCTGCTCTACCGACTGAGCTACCTCGCCGCGGCCCAATAACTGAACAACACTACTTCTAAAGTCAAGGGTTAATTACCCAATGAATGCATATCAGCCCAGAACTGTGGCACTGTATAATCAGTTGCCAAAAGCCCCTTGTCGTTATACTATACTCGGAGAGAATGAGCCATGTACTGTCTTTTGAGCACCCTTAATCTACTTCCTATACCGCTTGAAACCTATGGAACGGCGAATTCGGAGAATTTAGCGCAAATTCTCGCCCATCGGATTCGATGTGCCCCATTTAACGCATTTGCGACAACGATCTTTCTTTGTGCGGTACTGCACACATTTTTCGCTCCCATTTTTCAAAAAATCGCTACGCGTTTTAACAGCAATGGAACGCGCGACCGCATGCTTCATATTCTATTTCATTTTTTAGGCGAAATTGAGGTAATTTTTGGACTCTGGATACTGCCCTTAGCAATTGGGATTCTTTATTTTTACGACTACAGGACCTTAGCGGGCTACATCCAATCCGTCAATTACGTGGAGCCCATGTTTATCGCCGTTATCATGACGATCGCAGCAAGCCGGCCGATCCTACAATTCGCACAACGCTGTATGCAGCGCGTTGCATCACTTAGGGGTTGTACTCCAAAAGCATGGTGGTTCGCTATTTTGACCATTGGTCCGCTCTTGGGATCGTTTATTACCGAGCCTGCCGCAATTACCATTTCCGCACTGCTTTTGTCGCAACAATTTTACGCCCTCGAGCCATCGATGAAATTTCGTTATGCGACGCTTGGACTGCTGTTCGTCAATGTCTCCGTCGGCGGTGTCTTGACCCACTTTGCTGCACCGCCGGTCCTTATGGTCGCCGAACGTTGGGGCTGGAATACGCCCTATATGTTCACGCATTTCGGAGTGATTGCGATGCTAGGAATTGCAATCGCAACAGCCCTTTACGGATTTCTCTTTCGGAGAGAGTTGCATATTTTGCAGGAAAAGTCCCGGAAAGTCGAAGAGAAATCGCAAGAACAACCTACGGTTCCGTTATGGATTATCGGAATTCATCTTTGCTTTCTCATCTGGACAATCGTTAACATCCATACACCGGCACTTTTTATTTTGGGCTTCCTTTTCTTTTTGGGGTTTGTTCAGATTACAGCCCCCTACCAAACCCCAATCTCATTGCGATCGCCTGTTCTCGTGGGTTTCTTCCTGGCGGGTCTTGTGACACACGGCGGTTTACAACAATGGTGGATTGAGCCTGTTTTAGGGCAGCTCGGCGAATCATCTCTATTTTGGGGCGCAACGCTGCTCACGGCATTTAACGATAACGCGGCAATTACCTATCTCTCTTCCTTAGTACCCTCTATTGCTCAAAATGCGGCGCTCAAACATGCGGTCGTCTGCGGTGCGGTAACTGGAGGTGGCCTGACGGTCATTGCCAATGCCCCGAACCCCGCAGGCCAGGCGATTTTATCCAAACATTTTTCGAAAAAAATTTCACCATTGGGATTGCTTATGGGAGCGATTCCGCCAACACTCATCCTCGCAACTTGCTTTCTTTGCCTATAAGTTTCCTTTGGAATAATCCGTAAAAATTCTCACTAGTACACGAAATCATAGTTTTGTGTTGCCCTTCGAACACTCCATTTTTTAGTGGTCGGAGTCTTTATGAAGTGTTTACGAACTCTTTTTCTCGTTTTGGTTCTAGTCGGTATTGTGATTGCGGTGAGGCACTTTCAGCTCTTGCCGACAGCTAAAGATACCCTTCGTATTGGAAATGCGACGGAAATTGCCACTTTAGATCCACAGCTAGCACCGGGACTCGACGAGGGGAAAGTTGTCTCTGCGATTTTTGAAGGGCTGTTTGTTCCAGCAACCCGTGATTTAAAACCATTACCGGGAGTTGCGGAGTCATATGTTGTCTCTAAGGACCGAAGAGAGTATATCTTCACCCTACGCGAAAATGCGCGTTGGAGTAATGGTGATCCCGTTGTTGCCGGAGATTTTGTCAATGCCGTCCGCCGCGGACTCTCAACTAATCTCGGTTCTCCGTGGGCGGAACTCTATTTTGTACTCCTAAATGCACAACGCTACTACAATGACGAGGTTACCGATTTCTCAAAGGTTGGTATTGAGGCGGTCAACAGTAGGACTTTGAAGTTCACACTGGAGGAACCTATCGATTATCTCCCCTCGTTGCTTATGCATTGGGCATGGTCCCCTGTTCACAAGACTTCCATTAAGCGTTTTGGTAGTCCTTATGATCGTAACAATCCGTGGACACGTGTTGGTAACATTGTAACCAATGGGCCCTATGTGCTTCAGTCGATTGAGGTTGGAGACAAGATTGTCGTGTCGAAAAACAAGTATTACTGGGATTACGATAATGTCGCTATTGGGACGGTTCAATTTCTTTCCGGTGTCGATGCGATGACCGAGGAAAATATGTTTAATGCCAATCAGATCGATATCACGGACAACGTCGCGGCAGAGAAGATTGAATTCTACAAATCACAAAAATTACTCAAAACGACGGCAACACTGGGCTCATTCTTTTTTTGGTTTAACTGCACGCGTCCGCCATTTGATGATGTTCGCGTGCGCAAAGCACTCAGTCTGGCCGTTGATCGCTCAGCGATTGGTAGGCTTCGGGGGCGTGGTGATGGCTTTGAGGCCTACGCGCTCGTACCTCCAGGGACGTTTAGCTATAACGCGGACCGTCACCTGATGTCTGAAGATATTGCGCTCGCAAAACAACTACTTTGCGAGGCGGGGTATCCCGACGGAGAAGGATTTCCCAAGGTAGCACTTGTTTACAACACAACGCCAGGGCAAAAACTCATCGCGGAAGCTGTACAGGAGATGTGGCGTCGTAACCTGGGCATTAAAATCGATCTCCAAAGCTTCGAATGGGGTGTTTTTTTAGGCGAGCGTCGCGCACATAATTTTGCGATCTGCCGAGGAGGTTGGATCGGCGATTATAACGATGCGACCACCTTTCTTGACCTGTTTCGCTCTGATAGCCCCAACAACCACGCACAATGGAAAAACAAAGAGTACGATGCTCTTCTCGGGCAGGCGGCTAAAGCGCCAGAAAATCGTGCCGCAATTCTTGCGGAGGCCGAGCGTCTAATTTTTGACGAGATGCCGATTGTTCCGCTCTATTACGATTCCACATGTCACCTCGTTGCGAAGCGCGTCGGCGGCTGGCACGCCAATATCCTCGACTGGCACGCGCTCAAGTTCGTGTATTTCCGTTAAAAAATAAAAAGATTGCGAGATATGGTGAGGATCGCTTATTAGGGGGCAATGTTTACTAAGAAGGCGAAATCTCCAGATCGGCAGTATATCCTTGAGTTCGAGCGGCCACTTCGGGAACTCCAAAGGAATCTTGACGAGTTATTGGAGCGTTCGCAGGGAGCGAAGATCGATATTTCGTCGGAAATCCATGCGCTTGAAGGAAAGATTGCTAATGAAGAGCACCGCATCTTTGCCAATCTAACCACCTGGCAGCGAGTCTTGATCGCGCGGCATCCAAGTCGGCCTTACGCACAGGATTACATCAAAAATATTTTTACAGATTTCCAAGAGCTTCACGGCGATCGTCGGTTTGGCGATGATCTGGCGATTATGGGCGGTTTTGCCGATCTCGATGGTGAACCCGTCATGGTTATTGGACAGCGTAAAGGGCGGTCGCTTGAGGAAAATATTGCGTACAATTTCGGGTGTCCTTACCCCGAGGGTTATCGGAAAGCGCTACGACTCATGCGGCTTGCCGAAAAATTTTCTTTACCGATTATCACTTTTGTTGACACCCCAGGTGCCTACCCCGGCATCGGATCTGAAGAACGCCATGTCGCGGAGGCGATCGCGTTTAACCTTCAAGAAATGGGACGTCTCGCAACCCCGATTTTATCGGTAATTATCGGCGAAGGTGGCTCTGGAGGCGCGCTCGGTATTGCGGTCTCCGATCGGGTATTTGCCCTCGAAAATGCCTATTATTCCGTCATTTCTCCCGAAGGCTGCGCCGCGATTTTATGGAAAGATCGTAAATTTGCCCCGGGAGCTGCCGAAGCGCTCCAACTATCGCCACAAAACCTTTTACAGTTCGGAATCGCCGAGGAAATTATCCCCGAACCTCTTGGGGGCGCGCACCGTAACCCGGATTTTGTCTTCGAGGCGACGAAAGAAACGCTATTGCGACACCTCAAATCTCTTAAAAAGCTTTCTGAAAAACAGCTACTCGAGAAGCGCTATCAACGCTTCCGTTCTATCGGTATTTTTTCTGAAACTGAGTCATAAAAAAACGGCACTCTAGTGCCGTCTTTGATCCTCTCTTTTATCGAATCTACATCGCGGCACACCGCGGGCAACCATCGAACCGAAGCATCTTTCGCATCGCAAACTCAGTCTGCTTACCGTCATTCCACTGTTGTACCGGCTGAAGATAGCCCACAACACGGGAATAAACCTCGGTTTTACCACCACAATGAGGACATTTCTTCTGCTCCCCCGCAAGATATCCATGCTCTGCACATATCGAAAACGTCGGTGTCAATGAGAAGTAAGGCAACTTGTACGATTCCGCGATCTTTCGCACGAGGTTCTTAACAACTTCACCATCACGAATGCGCTCACCGAGGAAACAGTGTACAACCGTCCCACCGGTAAACTTCGTCTGTAACTCGTCCTGATGGTCCAAAACCTGAAAGAGATCGTTCGTATAGTTGACCGGGACATGAATAGAATTCGTGTAATACGGAGTTTCGCTCTCACTCGCACTGCGCACCGCACCCCCAAACTGCTTCTGATCCTTAAGCGCCAAGCTAAATGATGCCCCTTCTGCCGGTGTCGCCTCGAGATTGTAGTAATTACCTGTCTCCTGTTGGAATTCAACCATCTTCGACCGCATATAATCGAGGACTTCAAGCGCGAATTGCCGCCCTTCTTCGGTCGTAATACTCTTATTTAACAGATTTAAACATGCTTCATTCATCCCAACAATCCCAATTGTCGAGAAGTGGTTACTCCAATAACACCCAAAACGCTGTTTGATACTTTTTAGGTAAAAAGATGTGTACGGATAGAGCCCTGCATCCGTGAGTTTCTCCAAAAGTGCGCGCTTAATTTCTAAACTCTCTTTCGCCAACACCATTAACTTCGTCAGACGATCGAAAAACTCCCCTTTCGTCGCCGATAAAAATCCAAGACGCGGTAGATTGATTGTCACAATGCCGACACTCCCAGTGAGCGGGTTCGCACCAAATAATCCACCTCCCTTGCGCCACAACTGCGTATTATCGATCCGTAAACGACAACACATCGAACGTACATCTTCTGGATTCATATCCGAATTGACGAAATTCGAAAAATACGGGATCCCGTACTTGCCGGTAATTTCCCAAAGTCCCTTGAGATTCTCGCTATCCCAGTCGAAATCCCGGGTAACGCTAATCGTCGGAATCGGGAAGGTCATCACACGACCCTTCGCATCACCCTGCGCCAAGACTTTAAAAAACGCACGATCAAAAAGATCAATTTCTTTTTGGAATTCTCCATACTTTTGCTCCTGTAGTTTGCCACCGATAATCACTGGTTCATTCTTGAGATGCGCCGGACAAAAGAGATCGAGCGTTACGTTCGTAAACGGCGTCTGGAAACCGACCCGCGTCGGTACATTGATGTTAAAAACAAACTCTTGAAGCGCTTGTTCGACCTGTTCTTCAGTTAAACCGTCAAAACGGATGAAAGGCGCCAAAAGGGTATCAAAATTGGAAAACGCCTGCGCTCCTGCGGCTTCTCCTTGTAAGGTGTAGAAAAAGTTGACGACCTGCCCCAGTGCCGTTCTGAAATGTTTCGCGGGCTTCGACTCGAGCTTCCCGTGAACGCCTCCAAAACCCTCTTTGAGCAAATCCGCTAAATCCCAACCAACACAATAAACCGACAACTGCGAGAGATCATGAAGGTGGAAATCGCCAGACTCGTACGCCTCACGGACCGCTTGTGGATACACTTTATTGAGCCAGTACGTTTTCGAGATCGATCCCGCAAGGTACTGATTAAGCCCTTGGAGCGAATAACGCATGTTGCTGTTTTCACGAACCTCCCAATCGAGCTTGGACAAATACTGATCGACCTTCTCGATTTCCGCTTCCTTCACAAGGTCTGCGGTCCGATTCCGGCGATCACGTACTAAAATCGCATGCTTTGCACTCTTATGATATGGCGACTGTAACAGAACCGTCTCGATGGTATTTTCGAGCTCGGACAAAGTATCGGCATGCGCTGCCCCCAGTTGAACAAAAACCGCATCGGTTAACTGCTCGGCGACTTCTGAACCGAATTCCTCCGTCGTGGTTCCAATCTCCAAAAACATCTGATAGACCTGCGAACGCAACACGTCCTCCGGCTCGATGGTGGTATCAAATTTCACTTTTTGACTCAATGTTTGGCTAATCATTTTTTAATCCTTAAATACTATATCTAGTGGCTTCTATCGAAACGAAGTAGAATATATAGTATCTCAAAGCGAAATGCGAGGATTTTTTAGAAAATCTTATTCACCGGAAATTTTGCGATTCAGAGCTCACTTTTGAGTTGCGAAGAGAAAGTTATTCACAGTGCCAAAATGATTTTTCGCCCGTAGGGGGTTACTCTGGGCTTTGTCAAGACCCCAAATGCATATAATTGCCGCTAAAAAATTTTTTAAACCTCGTAAGGTGTCATAACCTCGGGGTTGAGGACGCTGATATGTGGCGCAAGGTAGGTCAATTCATCGAGGAACCAATTACGCGAATCATCATTACCGTGCGTAAGGACAATCGCTCGGGGATCGAGCTTAATCGCCGCCCTCAAAAGTTCCTCGCGATCGGCGTGACCGCTAAGATCAAAACGCTCAATATTCGCACGGACATTGGTGCTGTAGTTGAGCGCGGAAAAGAGAAAAGGACTTCCCGATGGCGACGCTAACAGGTGTCCTCCAGGAGTCTCGGGATCGCAATAGCCGACAAAACAGATAGAATTTTTGGGATCATCCAATAGACAAGCCGCGATATTGTAAGAAGGCGTATTTTCCACCATCATCCCGCTACTAACGACAAAAATTGTCGGCTTATCAGGGACATCTCCGGGCTTGAGGTACTTGATCTTGTTGAGCGAAATAACGCCGAGATCCTTTAAAACACTTTTCCGGAAACGTAATGAAGGGTATTTTTTAGCGATCTCGTCAAATGCATCGACAATCGCGAGCCCGAGTCCTGAGCAAACAATAGGCGTTTTTGCGCTGAGTTGCTTCGCCTTTATCGCATCATGCAGAATCGTCAAAATCTCCTGAGTCCGGCCAAATGCAAACGTCGGGATAAGAACCGACCCTCCATTTTGTAGTGTATGGCGAATCGTCGCAACAAGGTGCTCAATTTCGGCATAGACTTTATGCTCTTCCGTCCGCTCCGTCACACCGCGGGTCGTTTCCATAACTAGCGTATCGACTTTTTGCTTTGGCCAGGAAGCCCCTGGTAAGATTTTTTGCTGACGGAACAAAACATCACCCGTAAAAAAGATTTTGCGGTGCTTGTACTCGATCAATACGCCCGCGGCACCAGCGACATGCCCTGCGTCCAGAAACTGAATCTCGATTTTTTCATCGCCTTTACGAAAGACGCGTGGGACACCATACTTCATCTCAAAATAGTGTTCATTCAGACGATTGATTTCGTCGAGCGTATATAGTGGGTACTCTTTGACACCCAGCTCTTTATGTTGCCGCTTCATGACCGTGTGGCTATTTTCTAACAAAACCGGCATTAATTCGCGCGATTGGGGCGTGACGAGGAGGCGCGCCTGAGGCTGTTGGCGCATTAAAACGGGGATCGATCCGATATGATCGAGGTGGCAGTGTGTCGCAACAACAAAGTCTAAAGAGTAAGGGGTAATCGCATCGAGGTTTGGAAGCGCTTTCAGCCCCGTCTCGCGAGGACTCATCCCCGCATCGATAACAAAATGGAATGGCCCGATTCTGATATAGCTACAATTTGCGCCGATATCACGTTCGGGATTAAGATCTTCAAAAAACATGCAGTACCTAATGTAAAACTACCCGTGCCGATGTCGAGCCTACATCCGGTATAGCGTCACGTCAGGCTTACGCGTATGGACAATGAAATTGTAGATCGCCTCGATTGCTGGCTCCTTGGCGTCTTCCAAGACATAGTGCCCACAGTCCTCAAATCGGATCACCGCCGCACGCTCGAAGAAACTCTGCCATTCTTTTAAAAACCACTCCGTAAAACAGAAATCCCGTTCACCCCATAGGAGTAGGATCCGCTTTTGGCTCAGAAGAAAGAGCGCATTTTCAATCTCCGTCAACGTATTCCATGAGGGGTGCCGCGTCGATAACGGGATATCGGCAACAAATTTCCGAATCGCAACCCGATTTCTCCAGGAATTGTAAGGAAACCGATAGCCATAAGCAGTGAGAGTATCAAGACCCTTCGTCGTCGACATATAATTCGATCCCCGGACAAAGGCGTTGAGGCCCCGGATGAGTAGATCACCCAAAACCGGCGTCCGACAAAAATTGATACGCGCGGGAATCCGTGAAGAATGAAAGGCCGCTCCATTCATAATTGTTAGGCTCTCGACACGTTCCGGCCAACGCTCGGCTAACGCCATCCCGATAGCGCATCCCCAGTCGTGCATGACAAAGTGAAAGCGTTTAAGCGACAATGTCTCAATGACCTTACGCGCATTGGCAATATGTTGCGCCAACGTGTAGGGATACTTTTGAGGTTTATCGGAAAGCCCACACCCCATATGATCGATCGCAATACAACGAAACGTCGACTTCAGCTTCTGAATGAGATCGCGATAATAAAACGACCATGTCGGGTTACCGTGAATCATAAAAACCACGTCGCCCTCACCTTCATCTACATAGTGAATACGGTTGCCATCAGGCATCGCGATAAAGTGGCTTTTAAACGGATAAATTGCCTGTAACTTTTGCGGTAATCTCACAATTTTATATATTTTCGGCAGTCGCCGTTTCGGTCAACTGAAGGAAATCATCCATGATTCGCAGACTTTCACGAAGGTGAGTATCAATCGAATCATTCTTCTTGTGCTTGGATTTTTTCTTCGCTACAACTCTCGGTTTCCCAGATTTTTCGCGCTCAGCGGCATCATCGAGCAAGATTTTTTCGTAAGAAGGATTGCTTTTGAGTAATTCCTTGATTCGGACATCGATGGCCTGTTGTGCTAACTCATTCTCCTTCCGCTCTTGACGGCGCTGAGTGAGACTTTCTGGATAAGCCTTGGTATCGACAACTTTCTGGAGCATCGCGATACGTTCTTTGAGGACCTGAAACTCCGGTAACTCCTCTTGCCGATGTAGACTTTTTTCGCGCAATGCCGCGGTTGTAGTCTCCGTCAACTGACTACCTGGGGTATACTCGGCGCGATCAATGGTGTCCCATGCGATAGCGTGAGGTAGATCCCCCTCGCCAATCGGCAAAAGCGCGTCAAACGAAGGGAAAACGATATCCGATGCGACGCCCTTAATCTGCGTCGACTGGCCGCTCGGCAAGTACCACTTTTGTGTCGTCACTGCTGAAGCCCCGAGGTCTTCTTTGTATTTGAATTTCGGGAAAAGCTGCTCCATCGGTAGGAGTACCTGAACGGTCCCCTTCCCATGGGTATTCTGATCTCCAACAATGAGCGCTCGATTGAGATCTTTTAGCGCTCCAGCTAAAATTTCCGCAGCTGAGGCACTCATCCGGGAAACGAGGACTACCATCGGCCCATCCCAACCCAATCCTGCGGTTTTTTGCGTCGAAAAACGCTCGATATTGCCGTACTGCCCCCGGACTTGCACGATCGGTCCCTGAGCAAAAATTCCACCGACTAAAATCGATTGTTCGAGAAACCCTCCCCCGTTTTCACGTAGATCCAGCACAATACCCTGAACTTCTTTTGCTTTCAGTTTATTGATTAACGCAACTAAATCGGTTGCGCTGTTGGACTGTTGGTTATCATCGCCCGAACTGTTGCCATAAAACGCGGGGAGCGCAATAACGCCCACCTTGTGTCCCTTTTCGGTATTGAAAAATTTCGCACTCGCCCGACTCTCATCGAGCTCGACTTCCGCGCGAACAAGGGTTACGACTTTGCGTGCACTGATGTCCCCCGTGGGTTGTAACGTGACGCGAACCGTTGTCCCTTTTTTACCACGGAGCAGTTTTGTAATGCGCGTCAGAAGCATTCCCGAAACATCGACGGCTGGCTCGTCGCCTTGCGCTACTGCCACGATCTTGTCACCGACCTGGAACTCCCCACTACATGCAGCAGGTCCTCCAGGGAATAACTCACGTACAACACAGCTCCCATTTTCATCCCCTAACTGTGCACCAATTCCAACAAACGAGTGGTGCAGCGACATCCGAAGGTCTTCCATCGATTCGCGCCCCATGAAGACCGTATGCGGGTCGTACGTCATCGCAACGCTATTCAAAAACCGCTCCTGTACCATCCACGGCTCGACACAAGCAATATTGCGCAACAAACTCTTGTAACGCCGCAGTGTTTCTTTCTTCGCCGCCTCGATTTTTTCCGGTAATGTCATCGGCAAAAGTACGTCCATACCGTCATCATGAAGGAAGCAGATCAGGTTTTTGACGTAACAGGGGTCAATCCGCGAGCGGTAAGACTTAAAGAGAAGCGACGCAGGGCCGACAACCGGCCGTTGTAGAGGCCGAGCACGCGGAGTTTTGAGGGAAAGAACTTTAGCCCGTTCTGTAATTTTAAAACTATATTTCAACAAACGCCCCAGTGTACGTTCTTCTGGCTTTTGTGATAATTCGATCACCGTATGGAGCCGTCCCGACTCTGCCGCCTCGGAAAGAATGATTTCGTTAACAATCTCAAAATTTAACCGGTCTTGCCAAAGTTGCTCCAATTCTGGTTGCGTCGCGACAAAATGCTCCTTATCGCGATCCATGATGTAGCTCCGATGACTTTCGAGTTCAAAATCATTGGCCTGAATTTTTTGGAAAATCCATTCAATGCGACTGGCAAGTTTCTGGCGGTAGAGTTCGAAAATCGAAAAGCCCGGCGTCAAACTCCCGCCATTCAAAAAAACGTCGAGACTTGAGGCGAAGCGCTTGATAAACTCATCGACCTCGGGTTGTAAAAAAAACATCCTCGAACCGTCAATCCGTTCGATATACTCCGTTAAAACCTGTTTAAAATCAAGAGTTTTGAGTTTTCGGTGGTCGTAGTGAACCTCCTCAAGGCATTTCATCATACAGATGGTTTCGAGGCGCATCGTACTGGTTTGCTCAAGAGGGGAAAATTCCGGTTTTTTGAAAACAAGCTCATCGGATTCCGCGGTCTTTTCTACGAGAGTAATGTCATCGCCCCAAGCCCATACGAAACCGCTCATGAAGAGCCAAAAAAATCGCTGAAAAAGTCTCATTAAACAAACGCAGGATTATTGAAACACCCCCTGATTTAGCAAGAATATAATCGGCTCCGCGGGTTTTCACGCGATTAGACTTGCCTTTCACACTGCAAGTTCTACGGCTAAAAGCAAGCAGGCATAGTATAGCGGTAATACGCGAGCTTCCCAAGCTTGAATCGAGGGTTCGACCCCCTCTGCCTGCACCAGGGCAGCTGTTATTAATTTTGCTAGTCAAGAAAGATATTTATGCTTAGTTTGAGCGGTCATGAGCGACTTCGATGACGCCTATCGTTTCGATGATGAAGATGATTTTAACGCAACTTGGTCGGAAAAGGATTGGAAACAGTACATTGCGAAAAACGATCTTCAGGTCTCCTTATTTTTAAATCTCTTCGTCTCATCCCGCAATATCGTTAACCATATGGATCACATTGCGCTTCAGATGGGCTGGGTAAAGGCCGAAGACGATACCGCATTTATCAAAAAAATCTTTCATAACGCTAAAGAACCCAATACGATCCATACCCATCCGGTAACCACGATTACCCGTGGGCTGTATCATTTTCTCACCAAAAACTGGGAAATTTACCTTGAGAGCTCGAAGACAAACGACGTCAAGTTATGTTGGACCTATGCGCAACTTCTTAATAATGGCGAACGGAGTGCACTCTTTGGGATATCGTGTATGGATGCCGGTGATGACTTTTTAGCAGTCTGCCACTTTAAGAATGCCCTCCAAATCCTCAATCTCACAATGGATGTTCTTCAAAAAATCCCCAAAGAAAATCTCAAAACGAATGTAATTTTTCACGATGCCCTGATTGCCTGTTTCGATCTCCGTGAGGTATGGATTAAGGTGATGGAGTCTTGCAAAAACCCCGAATCCGAGGACGATGATACGCTATGACGGCCTACCCTTTACTGATTATCGACGATGAAAAAAATACCCGTGAAGCTCTAAAACGCCTCTTAAGTTCGGACTATACCGTTTCACTCGCATCAGGCGTCGAAGAAGCGCTCGAGATTTTACAAAAACAAACCTTTTCCGTCATCATTACCGATCTTCGTCTTGGAGGTAATACTTCCGGTTTTACTATTATTCAAGCAGCCGCGAAGAAAAATATCCCCTGTATCATGATGACCGCCTTTGGAGATGTCGACACGGCTGTCACCGCGATGCGTTGTGGCGCATTTGACTTTGTCACCAAACCCCTAAACTTCCAAAAGCTCAAAATTACCCTCAAACAAGCGGTTGAACAAGCGCCTCTCCCGAAAACAGAATCTACACCAGAATTTTCGATACCCTCTTCGTCCTTAACAGTCATCGCAGCACCAAATTCACCTTTCTACCAGGTCCTTGAAAATGCCAAAAAGATCGCGAATAACCGCGCTAACGTCCTCATTTACGGCGAAACGGGCACCGGTAAAGAAGTCTTAGCCCAAACGATTCACCAATCCAGCTCTCGTGCCCAAGGTCCCCTCATCACCGTCCACTGTGCTGCGCTGCCCCCACTACTCCTCGAAAGCGAATTATTTGGTCATGAAAAAGGGGCTTTTACAGGTGCCACAGAAGCGCGCATCGGAAAATTTGAAGCGGCAAACCACGGTACGCTCTTTCTAGACGAAATCGGCGAAATTGATGCCAACATTCAGGTCAAACTGCTTCGGTTTTTAGAAACAAAATCACTCGAACGCATCGGCAGCAATAAAACACGCGACATCGACGTTCGGATTATCGCCGCGACCAATAAAAATCTTGCCCATATGGTCCGGGAAGGGACCTTCCGCGAAGATCTCTACTACCGCCTCGACATCCTGGAGCTCAAATCGCCTCCCCTACGCGAACGTCCGGAGGATATTCCGCTCCTCTTCGCACACTACATCCACTACTTTTGTCGAGAAAACCAACTTGCCGACCTCATCATCGAAGATCGCGTCTTTTATTTTCTCAAAAAATATAGCTGGCCCGGAAACGTCCGAGAACTCAAAAATGTCTGCGAAAGCATTGTTGCTCTCATGCCCGAAGGTCAACAACACATCACACCGGATGAACTCGGTGAAAAATTCCGTTGAATGAGATTGTCTCCTGAAACGATTCCCTAGAACAAGAGTGATGTCGTTATTTTCGTGGCATTTTTTCTCACTCGGTTACGGCGCTATGGGCTTTTTATGGCTCCTCGCCGCCATCGGAACTATTCTAACACTCGAACGACTCCTCTTCTTTCGACGTTACAACATTGACATAACGATTTTTTTCGAAGGCATTCGGAATCTCCTTTCTTCGGGAAAAGTCGCCGAAGCCATCGATCTTTGCGAACAAGAAGGCTCTCCCGCTGCCAGTATTATCCGCACCGCCCTCATGGATCGCGAACTCCCCGGTAGTGAACTCAAAGCCCGCATTAAAGCTTCTGCATTACTCGAAATTCCTCGTTGTGAACGACGTGTTTTACCCATTCTAACTATCGCTAAGATTGCGCCCCTTGTCGGGATGATTAGTATTGTGTTGTCCTTTTACACCGCATTCAAAACACTACAAACATCGGGCTTAACTTACACGAATTCAGACGTTTTTGCCGATACAATCACTAGCGGCATGCTGCTGATCATTACAAGTCTTGCCATTAGTGCGTTTGCTAACATCGCCTACACATTTCTCTACGGGAAGGTGCAAGCGATTATTTACCAGCTCGAGTGGACGTACAACGAGTGCCTTCAACTCGTATTTGTCGGAAAAAAATAATGCCACTTCGCAATTTCCAGTCACAATCGAATCTCGAAAAGCCACGCGCTACGGCCGATACCAATGCAATTATTGCGGTCCTGCTCTTTATTTTTGGCCTTTCACTTTTAGGTTCTCGCTTTGTCGGCTCGCCCGGCGTCACAATTCAACTCCCTAAAGCCGAACATCAAAGTCTACAGGCAACTTCTGGTGTGCTCCATCTCGGCATCAACAACATGGTTATTTTTGATGGCAAACGCGTAAAAATTGATCATCTCGAACCCGTTGTTCGCCGCTTTCTCCGTCGCCAGCCATCAAAAAATGTCACCATTCTTATTTTAGCCGATGCATGGGCGCCATTACAATCCGTTGTTGCGGTTTTCGATATTCTAAAAAAATCCGGTTGTGCGCAAATTCAAATCGCCTGCGAAGCCCCAGAACCGCTCAGAATTTAATCATCAATATCAAGGTGTACACGTGGATGAAATCGCTCATACTGCTGTAACAGTCTTTGTTGGTCTACATGAGTATAAATTTCGGTCGTCGCGATATTTGCATGTCCCAGCATTTCCTGAATGACACGTAGATCGGCCCCATGCTCTAAGAGATGTGTCGCAAAAGAATGGCGTAGCATATGGGGTTTTGTATTTTTCATTACCCCTGCACCTGAAGCATAATCTTTGAGCTTAGCCCAAAATGTTTTACGAGAAATCGGTCCGCCTCGACGGCTTAAAAAGAGCGCACTCCCAGTAGTTTTTTTCATGAGCAAAGGTCGCGCTTGAATAAGATATCGCCGTAACGCATCAATCGACCGAGCGCCTAACGGGATCGACCGCTCCTTACTGCCTTTACCTTCGACGCGGATAAAGTGCTCTTCAAGATTGAGATTTTGAATCTCTAGATTGCAGGCCTCAGAAATACGTAAACCGCTGCTGTAAATGAGCTCCAACATTGCGTAATCGCGAAGCCCTTCGGGGGTATTTTGATCCGGTACGGCGAAAATCGCTTCAATTTCTTGGAGATTTAAGGTCTCCGGCAGACGTTGCTGCGGTTTGGGAAGAAAAATACCCTCCGCGAAGTCCTCACAAATCCATTGCTCATGGACACAAAAACGTAAAAATGCATGAACTGCAATCAGCTTGCGCGCCATACTTGCCCGGGCATATCCTGCCTCAATCATCTGTTCCATCCAATTGCGAATATGATCTGGAGACAACTCCACGATCTCCATATCGCCTGTAAAAGCTAGCAGTAACCGCAAATCACTTTCATACGCATCGATTGTATTTTTAGCCGCCGCTTTTTCGAGCTCCAGAAAAACAAAAAAGCGCTCGATTGACCTGGATAGCAGCATCACATCTTTTCGATCGTTTCAATGCCTAACAAAGACAACCCTGTTTTAAGAACATAGCGCGTGAATTGGCAAAGCAATAACCGGGTATTCCGAACGGTATCTGCTTCTCCCAAAATGCGGTTAGCGTTGTAGAAAGACGAAAATTCACTGGCTAAATTGTAGAGATAGGTGCATAAGTAATGCGGACGAAGATCATCAATAGCCTGTCGAACGACACTTGGGAACGCAATAATTTGACAAGCAAGCGCACGCTCTTCCGACGTCGTAATCGCTCCTATAGAGGGTTGCTTCGGGGCGACGCCAAGTTTGCGAAAAAGCGCATTGAGGCGCGCTACCGCATAGAGCAGATAAGGCGCTGTGTTACCTTCAGGCGCAAGCATTTTCTGCCACGAAAAAACGTAATCATTCGTCCGGTTTTGTGATAAATCTGCGTACTTGATCGCACTCAGGCCGACTGCACGTGCAATCTCCTGCTTTTCGGACTCAGCGAGTTCGGAATTTTTTTCGTCGACCATTGCGTAAGCCCAATGAATAGCTTCTTCCATCAGTTGCCGAAGCTTCACCGGATCTCCAGAGCGCGTCTTAATTGCACGGCCATCCTCCCCAAGTACTGTTCCGAACCACACATGTTTTAAAACAGGTACTGGACGGTGTTGTTTCTGAAACCATTTCTCAACGGATAAAAAGAGCTGCTGAAAGTGATCCTGCTGCCGGCCATCCGTCACATATATGATCTCATCCGCATGAAATTCCTCAACGCGGTACAAAACTGCCGCAAGGTCCGTCGTCGCATAATTCGACGCGCCATCCGATTTTCGAATTAAAAACGGCTGATCCTTAAAGCGTTCGTGTTCCCGATGAAAAATCACGAGAGCGCCCTCGTTTTCCTCAGCCAACCCAACGGCTTGTAGCTCTGTGTAAATCCGATCGACACGGTCGCGATAGAATGATTCCCCTAAAACATAATCAAAAGCGACGCCCATCTGGCGGTAAATTTCGTCAAACGAACGATAAGAGGCCTCGTTGATTTTCTGCCAAATTGCTAAATTCTCTGGATCACCCTGTTGAAGTTTGACCAATTCTTGACGAGCTTGTTCTAAAGCCTGTCCATCCTGTTGCGTCAGCGCAACACCCTCACGGTAGAGGCGCTCAAAAGTCTCAAGGGCATCTGATCCCAACCGCGTAATATCGAGGTGTGCCCGCTTGACGGCCATAATGAGGATCCCAAATTGCGTTCCCCAATCGCCTAAGTGGTTGTCGCGAATGACCTTCGCGCCCGCAAAACGTAAAAGACGTTGAATCGACTCGCCAATAATCATCGAGCGGAGATGGCCAACATGCATCTCTTTCGCCGTATTCGGGCTCGAATAATCAATCACAACTGTCTTTCCCGAAAGCGTATTGAGCTCACAACGGCCAACGAACCGCCGGAGCCATTGGAATAAAAACTCCGCCTTGAGATGGATGTTAATAAACCCCGGACCAGAAAGCTCCAATGTACACCGCGTATCTAGTTCGGGATCTTCAAGTGCAGACGCAAGCAATACCTCCCCTAACTTCCTTGGGTTTTGCTTTTGTTTCTTCGCAAAACCTAAAACACCATTGACCTGAAAATCGCCAAACCGCGGCTCCGCAACGCGTAATTCCGGATCAAAACTTTTATCGAAAGCGCCCGTCCGTAACGCTGCTTTCAAAAACAAATCGGCTAGTTTCGCTCGTACATCGAGCCAATCGGATTCCATCGCTTTACCAAAATAACGTGCTCAAAACCAATAGGCCGTAGCCTGCTATCAAGACGCCCACGAACCGAGCGCGTGCCGCACTCGCGTAAATGAAATCTAGTGCCTCTCGCGCTTTATAAGGCCATCCGCCGAAAATCATCCCCGCTACAATCATCCCGTATACAAATGTGACAAGAACGAGTCTCGATTCCTGGGGTTGTAAAAAAGCTGCCTTGAGGAGCTCATTCGACGTGAGAAGTGCTAAAATCGCTGATCCGCGCACCGCAAGAAAATCGCGTAGTTTTAGGAGTGTGACGACAATAATAAATGTGAAAAATGCAAAGAAGACCCACTTATAACGCCCAAAATCAGATTCTCCAAGCGTCGCAACATGCCCTAAAAACCAGATTCCTGCAGCTGAAAATGTCATCGTACCAGCGGTTGAAGAGCGTATAAATTTGCGCAAACCGCGCCCATACCCCTCTGTATTAAAGATGAACGCAAGTCCGATGATCAATAAAACAAGTCCGACACCGAACTCGGCAATTTTTAAACTCATAGCCCCACCTTGTTAAAAATCGCATCCCGGAAGTCAAAACTTTCGTGCGATACGTCGAGGCGTAGGTCAACTGGTATTTGTGTTCGAAACCATGTTTTCTGTTTTTTCGTTAATTGATGTGTCGCGTGAATGATTTCCTGTTTCAATGCCTCGAGATCATGCTCTTTTTTTTCGAGAAACTGCAATGCCTCCCGATACCCAATCGCGTTACGTAGGGGCGGACACAAACAACTATCATAAGCTTCACGTAACGACGCTACTTCTTCTAAAAATCCTGCTTGGAACATCGCTTCAACACGTTGCTCAATGCGTTGGTTTAGGGATGCTTGTGGACGTTCCAAAACGATCACTTTTTTCGAAAAACATTCCCAGAGATCTTGATTTTGCTGTAGAAACTGTTGCTTGAGGGATTTTTGCGATTGTTGGATCACGCGTTGTTTCCCTAAAACCGACAAAAGTCGACGCGGGTTATTCCAATCGGACGGATTCATGTCAACAGGACCATAACGCAAAACTTCCTGTTGGAGTCCTATTAATCCCTGTTGCCGATAAAGATTTTCAACCTCGATACGGACCTCTTGTGGAACTTCAATGGCATCCGTTACCGGAGCAAAAAAAGATTTTAAATAAAACCCTGTACCGCCAACGATGAGTAAGTTTCCTTTTAGAGACGCAGCTATTTTTAAGGCGTAATCCTGATAAGCAGCCACGCTAAAGGTCTGATCTGGATTACAGAGATCGAGGCCATAGTGCGGAATACCTTCGCGCTCTGTTTCTGAAATTTTCGCAGAACCAATGTCAGCACCGCAGTAAACCTGTACCGAATCGCAGGATAAAATCGGTGCATCGAGTGTCTTGGCGAGATCGAGCGATAAAGCCGTCTTTCCAACCGCGGTACACCCCGTCAAAATCCATAGCTTTTGCGGCATTACCAGTGTTTCAGCCGGAACGAAAAACCCGGCTGGACTCGGGTATCGCGACGTGCGTGATTTTTAATTTTTAGGCAAAAATGTAGGTCCCAAATGCCGCCGTATAATAG
>CAMWJR010000002.1 GCA_947174645.1 uncultured Verrucomicrobiota bacterium
GTCCCCCTCCGCCTGATGACAACAATCCCAAGGTCGATAATGATGTCAAAACAACCACGATCGCCAAGTTTGATGGCCCTGTTGTGAATTTGCGCGAAGAAGGTTTAGTCGGTAAAGCTGACGAACGTCTGGGCGCCCTCGCTAGCAATCCTGAGTTTCAGAAGGCGATTGGAGGTTCGATTGAAGCATTTGCGGAAAAGAATGTCGCCGGATATGCACATCTAATGCCTCATGTTAAGAGACGCATCAATCGGGCCATTGCGGCAACGATTATGAGTATTCAGAGATCCTCCAATCCTCCAGGAGTCAATTTAGATGAACTCAACCCTCAGGCACTAAAAACGACACTTTTAGTATCGGCTTCGCGCGCGAAAACAATGGACAAACTGGGCTCTGTTCAAATCTCTAATAACCCGCCCAAAGAAGGCCAAGAGGGTTGCACTGGATTTATTCGCAACATTTACGCCGACTTCATCAAAGCGTTTCCCACTGAAAATAAGGAGGCCGCTACCGGCGCCGGTAAACTCCTTGAGGAGTGCATGAGTAAAGCCGGCTTTAATGCTGAAGAAGCAAATGCTCTTCATGAAAAACTCAATAAATCAGGGGAAGAGGTATCGAATTACGCCGAAGGTGGCGACATGATGGACATCCTTAAGAGCATGAGGGACACTCTCAGAGAGGATAACGATCCCAAACTTCGGAAATTGGAACGTCAGCTGGCGAACGAAATCGACAAACGTTTCCAATTACAGCAAGACGATGATGTGTCAAAATTGATCGCCAGCCTGCCATTTAGTAAGCGGCCAAAAGTCGATAAAGCATTCAAAAAACTCGAAATAGCGCTGGACAGGGATTATTCTCAAAGGTCGGTTGATAAGTTGTTCCAAAAAATCGACTTTATGATCGAACAAAAGACAAAAATAAACAATAAATATGACCGAGGAACACCAGATGCATTCATATTCATGCATACAGCAACACAACCTCTGCGCGAATTCATCGATCAAATCAATGAACAGTTACCGGCTACATCCGCCGATCCGGGCATTCAACAATTAAGGGCAAAGATCCTAAAACCAATCACTCAACATGTTAGAAAAAATATCGAAGTGATAGAACAACGCGTAGCTGCGTTTAAGAATTGCCAAAAGGATGGCAGTGAGCTTGTGAGCACTTACTCTCAAAAAGAGCTCCCCAAAGGGAAAAATTTGGGACAACAACAATACATGGACGACTTCCTTTCAAAGGCGAAATATGACACTCATATCACGGCATATACCTCTTTCGGTGAGAGTATTAGCGAAAATATTAATAAGTTTGAAAGGGATTCTCAGCTTTTAAACAACCTTCCTGAAATGACCCGCGATCTCGAATCGACTCAAAAATTAGCAGAGGAAGGTTCCCAATTGGCTAAAGAAGGTCCTACCTTAGCAAAAGAAACACCTCAGAAGTTTTCATTTGCGATCAGAAACATCATGCATCGGGCGACGCCCAGTGAAGGCGAAGAGCAGTTATCGCTCGGTGATACGCTCAATAAATTAGATCCCGAATTAAAAAATACAGCGGTCACCATTCTGAAACAAGATGTCGCCCATAACCCGCATCCTGAACTAACAGAAAAGGCCCTCGAATTCGCCTATAGTGCAGATCGAAAGGCTCTTGGGGAATACTGTAATAAAATTGGTGATGAACAAGCAGATCAACTACTTGAAACGATTGCTTACCTCGAAAGTGGGAAAAATGAGGTATCGTCAGAGGAAATTCAACAGGAGAAACAAGGCATTTGGATTTCCACTTTAAAGCAAGATGAAAACAATCCGCACCCTGAATTAACAGAAAAAGCCCTTGAAGTTCTCTACGACACTACTGCTGCCAAAAGCGAGGAAAAATATGAAAATAGAGATATGTACCTTGGGAAGGTATTTGAAGAGTACAAGAAAAAGCATACCGATGACCAAGGGGCAGTAGACGATTTGATGAAAACTATAGCATACCTTTCAAAAGACAAAAATAAGGCATAGTAATTTTTCTCATTTCCCCAATCGATAAGACAGCTCTTTCGCACGTATACGCGCAAGAGGGGCTAATGGACTGCCGGACTGAACAAGGGCATTAAACTGTGCTTCGGCTTCTTGGAATTGTCCGCGCAACATTAACGCACCTCCGTCGAGATAGCGCTCGAGGTCTGAATCGCATAGCGCACCCCGAGCTAAATCGTATTGTTCCCAGTTTTCGGTCTCTAAAAACGCGAGACAACGCCAGAGTAAAAAGCGAGGCCGATCGCGCTCTGGAATTTCCATCTCTTTGAGATGAGAATACAGTTCCGGACGGTTGCAGCGATATCCAATGCGCAGCTTTAACAGCTGCAAATTCGAAAGATGAGGGTCTTGGAGCCCGGGACCTGCAACTTGCTTTGCTCGCTCAATAATGGAAAGTGCAGCTTCAAACGCCCCCAACCGGTACTGCATCTGTGCACAAAGATCGTAAAAAGCCCAATCCGTCGCGTACTGGCGAATCCAAGGTAAAAAATGAGTACAGGAACGTTGAAAATCTCCAAGGTGATTCCAGTACGTCGCGAGGTTCCAGTCGTGCCGTTGCCGTAACCGCTCCGAATGGAATTTCAGCGCTTCTGCTTGCTCGATCTCCCCCGCATGAATCAATGCACAACCGTAGCGGAAACGCACCTCGTCGCTAGAATTTTGCGAATCGCAAGCTTCATAAATCGAAGCCGCAATGTGGTAATCCCGGTTTTGATAGTAGGCATCGGCTGCCAAAATTTGATAACGCAATTGATCTTTTTTTTCTGCGATCTGGCTCGCCTCAAGATAATAATGTGCGGCCTGACGTAATTTTTTTTGTTTTAAGGCAGTATTACCCAGCAGCTCATAAACTGTTAGTATCGGCGTGTCTTCTTTGGGATTCCTTATACCATGGAGCATTTGCGATAGATCATTCCGCCTCGGAGATGGCTCCATAACCTTCAGCAGCATTTTACCTATTTCTTCCGCTTCTTGGAACTCCCCGCGAGCAATGAAGCTTTGAATCGCCATCAAGGGACGATCCCAATCAAAATCAGAACTAGCATTGCTTATCCCGGACAGAAAAAAATAGAGCCCAAAACTCCAAATTTTATACTGCCGATGAAAATGCATCAAATCCATTTAAGACTGTGATTCTATCGCGCTGCGAACATCCTCGATGCCGATCGTAACCTGTTTGACGTCGTGTTGATCCGGAAGCCGATACATCCAATCCATCATGATATTTTCCATGATGGAACGCAACGCACGGGCCCCGGTCTTGCGTTTCAGCGCGATTTTGGCAATCTCGCGGATTGCGTCCTCAGAAATTTCCAGATCGACGCTCTCCCATGAGAGCAATTTTTTATATTGCCTGACGAGCGCATTCTTTGTGTTGCGCAACACATGGACGAGATCCTCCTCAGAAAGTTCATCTAAAACCGAAATCACCGGGAGACGTCCGATAAACTCGGGAATAAGGCCGAAATGCACAAGATCCTCCGGTTGTACCTGGTGTAGTATTTTAGTGTCAGATTCCTGCGCTGTGGTCCCGTTAAAACCTAAAACCTTTTTCCCCGTACGGTCACGTACAATCTTATCAAGGTCCGCAAAAGCGCCGCCACAAATAAATAAAATATTACTCGTATCGACCTTGATGTATTCCTCTTCAGGATGTTTGCGACCTCCCTTTGGTGGGACATTACAAACTGTCCCCTCGAGAATCTTTAAAAGCGCCTGTTGTACACCTTCGCCGGAAACGTCGCGGGAAATCGATACGTTTTCTGTTTTACGGCCGATTTTGTCGATCTCATCGACATAAATAATGCCACATTCCGTCCGCCGTACATCATAATCCGCATTTTGGAGTAAACGCAGAATGATGTTTTCGACATCTTCACCAACATACCCTGCCTCCGTTAATGTTGTCGCGTCTGCAATCGCGAATGGGACATCGAGGGCCCGAGCGAGTGTTTTTGCTAAGAGCGTCTTACCACTCCCGGTAGGGCCAATCAGTAAAATATTGCTCTTTTCGATTTCGACCTCGTCGGCGTTGAAGTCGATTGGACGCGTCGCGTCTTCAATCACACCGCTCGCAACAAGCCGCTTGTAATGGTTATAGACCGCAACAGAAAGAACTTTTTTGGCATGCTCTTGCCCAATAACGTAGTCATCAAGCGTCTTTTTCAACACCGAGGGTGTGATACACTTGAACTGTATTGCTTCGTTATTCTCCTTAATCGCGATCTTTCCGTCGGATTTTTTTTCCTCTGGAAGACTTTTTTTATGAAAACCCTCAATTTCACGTCCAAGTGCCGCGGTACAGACCTCGACGCAGCGATCACAGATAAAAACACCATTTGGCCCGGCAATGAGTTTACGGACCAGCGCTTGATGTTTCCCGCAAAATGAACAACGGTCGCCTTTACTCATCCCCTTGATCAAATGACAAATCTAAGATCTTGTCATCCTTTTTCTCAGGGGGCAGCCGTTTTTTCGACATTTCTTCGTCCGGCTCAGGAGCGATCTTTTCTTGATCGCCCAGATCTGCACCCGACGCATCATCATCCAAAAGTGCAAACTCCTCGTCAAAGTTGCTTAACGAAAATTCCTCGCCTTCGTCTTCATTACTGTCTTCCTCGTGATCGGAAGCAAATAAAGTACCATTCGGTTGATCACGCCCTAACAAACTGCTATCGTGAAAGAGTTGCTCGATCATCATTCCCAGAGCGTTATCGCTGGAAGCAATACGGAACATCCGCTTACAAATATCGCCACGGATTTGGGCAACCAAGGCTTCAAAAAAGTCATACGCCTCGTGCTTATACTCGTTGAGCGGGTCTTTTTGGCCATAACCGCGGAGGCCGACGCTACGCCGGAGTTCTTCCATTTCGGTAAGATGACGCTGCCAGTTCCGATCGATTGCGTTTAACAAAACATAGCGCTCCATTTCTCGGATGAGATCTTCACCTTCAACTTCGAGTTTCACGGCATAGGCCGCTTTGATCTTTTCAAAGACAAACTCGGCCGCTGCTTCGAGGTTGTCACACGCTTCGAGGTCTTCTTTTTTCAGCGCAATCGGGAAATACATGTTGAGCTTTCCGAGTGCAATTTCCGCATCGTTGGTGTCCTCAAAGCGCCCCTTCTTATCCTGATCAAAACAAGGCGCGAGCAGTGACTGAACTTCTTCCTCAACAAATGAAAAAAGAATATCGCGAACACTCTCCGATTGAAGCACTTGATTGCGCGTGCCGTAAATGACTTCGCGCTGTTTGTTCAGAACATCGTCATACTGTAACAACCGACGACGGATGGAATAATTGAACTGTTCGACCTTCTTTTGTGCGCCTTCGAGAGAACGATTGAGGAGCGGATGCTCAAGAACATCGCCTTCTTTGAAGTTACGTTCTAGTAGAGCGGCAATTGGTCGAGGGCCTGCAAAACGGCGCATGAGGTTATCTTCGAGAGAAACGAAGAAGCGCGAAATTCCGGGGTCGCCTTGGCGCGCACAACGTCCCTGAAGCTGACGATCCACACGTCGCGACTCGTGGCGTTCAGTTCCGATGACATAGAGCCCGCCGAGGGCGTCGACACCGCCACCGAGCTTGATATCCGTTCCACGTCCGGCCATATTGGTCGAAATCGTTACGGCGCCGCGCTGGCCGGCTTTGGCGACAATCTCCGCTTCCTTCTCGTGAAACTTCGCATTCAAAACCGTATGAGGGATTTTCTCGTACGTCAACTTATGACTCAATAACTCGGATGCTTCGACGGAGGCCGTACCAACAAGAATCGGTTGTCCGGTTTGGTGAATTTCTTTGATGAGGTTGACGACCGCGGCATATTTCTCGCGTCGGGATTTATAAATTTGATCGTTGAGGTCGATGCGCCGACACGGCCGATTCGTCGGAATCGCCATAACGTTGAGTTTGTAGGTATCGTAGAACTCTTGGGCTTCGGTTTCGGCGGTTCCGGTCATGCCGGCGAGCTTTTCGTACATCCGAAAGTAATTCTGAATCGTAATCGTTGCGTAGGTCTTGGACTCTTTTTCGATCTCTACCCCCTCTTTCGCTTCGACCGCTTGGTGAAGGCCTTCGCTCCAACGGCGTCCGGGCATCGCGCGCCCCGTATTTTCGTCGACAATCACAACCTTCCCGTCCTGAATCACGTACTCTTCATCGCGATTGTATAAAATATAAGCCCGGAGGAGTTGATTGAGGCAATGGATCTTTTCGCTTTGCTGAATAAACAGCATTTCCGCTTGTTGCTTCCGCTGGAGCTTTTCTTCGAGCGATAGTTGGTGATTTCCATCGATCTCGGAATAAATTGCCGGAAGATCAGGAAGGACAAAGGCATTGAGGTCTTCAGGATAGAGCGCGAGGCGGCCGATTTCGGAAACATCGATCTGCTGGCCTTTTTCGTCGATCGTAAAGTAGAGCTCCTCTTTGAGTTCTGTCCGTAGTTCACGATTGATATCGGCGCCAATTTCGAGATCGAACTTATCGAGTTGTCGGGCATAGGAACCGTTTTCAAGAAGACGGAGGAGTTGGCGATTCTTTGGCATCCCCTGTTTTACTTTCCAGAGTTTTTTAATGCCATCGCGGTTTTGAGGATCGTTGCCGAGGAGGGCACGGGCTTCATCAATCAACTTGTTACACATCTCTTTTTGTAAGCTGACGATTTTTTCGACTAAGGGTTTAATCTCGTTAAACGGCGCAACTCCCTCCTCCGTACTCGGACCGGAAATGATCAACGGCGTCCGCGCCTCATCAATGAGAATCGAATCAATCTCGTCGACAATACAGTAGTAATGTCCGTTTTGGACCTGTTCTTCAAAAGAAGTGGCAAGACCGTTATCCCTCAAATAATCGAAACCAAATTCTGAAGACGTCCCGTAGGTGATATCGCAGGCGTACTGTTCCTTACGCTCCTCGGAATCCATTCCCGTCTGGATACAGCCGACAGAAAGGCCGAGTAAATTGTACAGATACCCCATCCATTCGGAGTCACGGCGTGCGAGGTAGTCATTAACGGTTGCGAGCTGGCAATTCCGACCGGTTAATGCATTAAGATAGAGGGGTAAGGTCGCGACGAGTGTTTTTCCCTCACCGGTTGCCATTTCTGCGATTCGGTTTTCATGGAGCGCGATGCCGCCGATGAGCTGAACATCGTAGTGAACCATATCCCAGGAAATTTCGTGTCCACAAACTTCGATTGTTTTACCGCAGAGCCGCTTTGCACCTTCTTTAACGAGCGCAAAGGCCTCCGGCAGAAGACGATCGAGAGTCTCGCCGCCTTGGTAACGCTTCTTAAATTCCTCAGTTTTTTCGCAAAGTTGATCGTCGGAGAGCCGGGCGTACTCCGCTTCATGACTATGAATAGCCTTAATCTTGGGTTGGCATTTCTTCAAAAACTTTTTGTAATGGCGCCCCGAAAACAACTTTAAAAATTTTCCGATCATACGGTCCTCTCCACCTAAAGTACGCGACTGTCTATGTAAAGGAATTATCCCCTCTTGCCAACGAAATAATACCCGCCTTTTGCATCATGCATGCACTTTTTGCTGGAATTTTTCTCTAACTTTTTAGAGTCTGGGGCAAGCTAGGGTGGAGGTGCCTTTGGGCTTAATTTTCATTCCTTACTTTTTTAATGAAAAGTGCAAGGCGTGCGGTGTGGCTGTCATGCTACCGTGTGTGGAAGGCAAAAATATCGCCACTTGCAGATACTGTCGAGGACAGAGGCAATGAAAAATGCCGAACACGCCGTCCCTAGCCCCCGGATGCTATTGTTTATAAAAAATCGTCGATTGGAGATTTTGCAAGACGACTCTTCTATGGTGCTTCAATCTTGACGACACACATAAATCGAGATCTCTTACGAGCACAAAAAGCGGATCCTCCACAAAAAGTCTCGAAAGGAAGGCGTAATACTTGTCAAAACAACTCTGAAACGGCGGAGAGAGAGGGATTCGAACCCTCGAGCCCCGTTTTGCAGGGCTACCTTCTTAGCAGGAAGGGGCTTTCGACCACTCAGCCATCTCTCCTCGGAGCTACCGCTAGTAAATCTCCGCTTGCGGTCAAGCCTTTCCTCGATTTAAACACAGATTCTCATGAGGGGATCTAAGTGCATTGTTGCCCTATTGTTTGCTTTAGGATGTATCATCGGCTTCGGTCATCCTAAGATTCTGATCTATGACGATGAGGGCGTCGATCCCCAAAGTCTCGCGGATACCATTCAGTTTTTTAAAAACAACACCCGTCCCTTTTGCTACCGGATTCAAACAATTACGAGCCAAGAACTTTGTCAAACGTCTTGGGAAAGGCGTACCAAACTGCTCGTTTTTCCCGGTGGACGTGATATCCTCTACGACCGACGCTTACGTGGTCCCGGCTGCAAAAAAATCAAAGCGTTTGTTCACAATGGAGGGTGTTATCTCGGTATTTGTGCAGAGGCTTATTTTGCGGGTCAAAAGGTTGTATTTGCTCCAGGAACAGATCTTGAGGTCATTGAAGATCGCGAACTAGGATTTTTCCCAGGAATTACCCTGGGGCCAATTTTACCCGCGTACACCTACGGAAGCGAAGCGGGCTCATGTGCTGCACGTCTTCATTTCAAACCACTCAACACGGAATTTTTCACCTACTACAATGGCGGAGGCACTTTTGTTCCTCAAAAAGCCCAAAATTACAAGGTACTCGCAACCTACAGCGACGCAGACAACCTCCCCGCCATTGTCCAATGTTCTGTCGGGAAAGGCATCGCCATCCTCTCCGGAGTACACTTTGAATGTGACCTCGAAGCGCTCCGCCACTACACAGATACGCCTAAAAAAACAGAAGCCATCATCCGTGCAATTCAGTCAACAGATGCTCAACAAACTGGCGCCACTCAATGGATACTCAAAGCGTTGAGATTGTAATATCCTCAGGTCGAAGACGTTTTTCAAAGCTTGCCGTTCCAAAGTGATCACTACCACCACCCTTTCCGGCTAAACGTTGCGTCCAACCATCAATCAATGCCGATGCCTTATAGCCCTGTGCAATCGCTTTGGGTGAGCAATGAGCCATCGCCAGAGAACCTTGTGCGAGATTCCCGATAAAGATCGCCACATCGCTACGAGGAACCGCCGTATGAATAAGCGATTTCAAATCCTTAGCACTTTCAATCTCAAAACATCCCGTTACCCGCATTAAATCTCCTTGTTGCTGCGCATTTTGAAAAACCATTTCCAGAGTTTTTTGATTTTGTGCCTGTAGCACCGAGACTAATCGACGTTCCTGAGCTTTGCGCTCATCTTGAATCTGCTGAAGCTTTTGGGGAATTTCCCCATCACTCGCGGAAAGCTTTTGCCCGACCAACGTGAGTATGTGGAGTTTCTGATCCAGATAAGCAATGGCTGAATGGCCTACAACGGCCTCAATTCGCCGAATACCAGCCGCGATCGCCGACTCCTTAACAATTTTGAAAATCCCAAGCTCGCCGGTTGCCGTCGCATGACAACCACCACACAACTCAACCGATTGATCGCCAATACTGAGAACGCGCACCATTTCCCCGTACTTTTCGCGGAAGTGAGCAATACAATTTTGAGGAATCGCGTCGAATGGCCTCTCTTCGCTCGTCACCGGTATGTTGTCTAAAATTCGCTGATTCACGAACGCCTCAACCGCCGTAAGTTCCTCTGGTGTCAACGCTACAAAGTGATTAAAATCAAATCGAAGCCCGTGATCCCCTACAAACGATCCGCTTTGCTTGACGTGATCACCTAAAATATGCCTGAGCGCTGCGTGTAAAAGATGTGTCGCCGTGTGGTGGCGCTGAATCTCCCGACGCCGTACAATATCGATATTTAAAATGACTTCATCACCAAGCGATAGCCCGTCTGCGTCAACAATCTTATGTAAAATATTGCCTTGAACGTCCCGCAGAGCATCAACCACCGGTACCGTTTGGCCATTACACACTATTGTTCCGGTATCGCCAATTTCCCCTCCCATCTCGCCGTAAAATGGTGTGCGATCCGTCATCACCAAAGCACCCGATTCCTGAGGAATAATCTGCTGAATTTTTGCTGAAACACCCTGCAGTTGCGTGTATCCTACAAACTCTGTAGTCGTTTTTGAACTTGTTTCCGAAATCGCAATCTTGGATTTTTTTTGCGCATTCCTCGCACGTTCGCGCTGCGCCTCTAATGCCTTCTGAAAACCAGCTTCATCTACCGCGAAACCACGCTCTTGTGCAATAAGTTGCGTTAAATCAAGCGGGAAACCATAGGTATCGTACAATAAAAACGCATCGGCACCACTGATCATGTTCGAGTGAGTCTGTCCTAAACGTTCTTCCAAAAGTGCCATTCCACGGTGAAGTGTTTTCTCAAACATCGCCTCTTCTGTTGTGATCGTTTTAAGGATAATCTCACGGCGAATAGAAAGTTCCGAAAAAACCGGCGACATCTTTTCAATCACACATTCCGCCAGTTGCGCAAAGCTTCCGGTCGGCAAGTTGATCTTTTTGGCGAAAATAACCGCGCGACGTAAAATCCGTCTCAAAACGTAGTGTCGTCCTTCATTCCCTGGTAAAATACCATCGGCAATCGAAAACGTCAGCGCCCGAATATGATCCGCAATCACCCGGTAAGCGAAATCGATTTTCTCCTGTTCCGACATCTTTTGACGGTCTTTAGCAACCATTCCATGATAAGCTGTTCCCGATAACTGAGCGATTTCCTGAAAAATATAATCAAATAGATCGCTATCGTAGTTCGACGGTTTTTGAGAGAAATCCGTGAAATTTTGGGTCGTTTTGAAAATGCCTGCAACCCGCTCGAGGCCCATACCGGTATCAACGTTTTGCGCCGCAAGATCCGCAAATTCCCCGTTACCGAGCGCATTGAATTGCATGAACACGAGGTTCCATATCTCAATACAAAGCGGCGAATCGCGATTGACAAGCGCCCCACGCGTATCGCCCGCCGGCGTGAGATCCATGTGGATTTCCGAACAAGGACCGCACGGCCCCATATCGCCCATCATCCAAAAATTTTCCTTTTTTCCGAAGGAAAGAATATGGATATCCGGATCGAGGTCCTCTTGACGAAAAATCGCTTTCCACTCGTCATACGCCTCTTGGTCGAAGCTGGCAGGGTCTCCAGGCCCCGGCCGATAAACCGTTACGTAGAGTCGCTCTTTCGGAAAACCCCAGCGCTGCGTCAGCAACTCCCAGGCCCAGTGAATAGCGTCTTTTTTAAAGTAATCCCCGAACGACCAATTCCCAAGCATCTCAAAAAACGTGTGGTGGTAGGTATCAAAACCAACGTCTTCGAGATCGTTATGTTTACCGCCAGCACGGATACATTTCTGCGTATCTGCTGCACGTCTATAAGGTCGAACGCGTTCGCCTAAAAAGATCGGAACGAACTGGTTCATCCCCGCGTTCGTAAACAGCAAATTGGGCGACTCTGGAAGGAGCGATGAGGACGGTACAACTTGATGGCCTTTGGAGGCGAAAAAATCTAAAAAACTTTTTCGAATTTCGACTGAATTCATCCTAATGTTACCTCCTGTTCGTAATCGACACCGTCCAGGCCAAAACCAAAAAGCCGAAGAAATTCTTTCGTATAATCTTCATAGTTCGTTAGCTCTTTGAGATTTTCCGTTGTAATCTTAGGCCAAATTGCCTCGACTTCTGCTTGAACATCCGGTTGTAATTCTCGATCATCCATGCGAATACGTCCGAGTTCGTCGCGTTGTTGTTGAAATTGCGAGGCAAAAAGACGATACATTTGCTCGATACAGCCCTCGTGGAGATTTTTTTGCTTCATGACCTTGAACAATACCGAAAGGTATAACGGCACTACCGGAATCGCAGAACTCGCTTGTGTCACAACCGCTTTATTAACGGAAATCGCGGCACAACCACCGATCGCTTCGAGCTTTTTATTTAAAACACCTGCTGTTCGCGTGAGATCCTCTTTGGCCTTCCCGATCGTACCCTGTGCATAAATCGGCCATGTTACCTTCGGTCCAAGATAGGAATAAGCATAGGTTTGCGCGCCTTTTGCAAGAACACCCGCCGCGAGCAGTTGGTCGATCCAGCGCTCCCAATCTTCGCCCCCCATCACCTTACAAGTCGCCGCAATTTCCTCATTGTTCGCGGGTGGAAGAACGATTTCATGGACTTCGCCGGTATCTGTATTGACTGTTTTACTCCGAAATTCTTCGCCAACTGGCTTGAGAACCGATTTGTACACTTCGCCGGTTTCAGGATTGGTACGCCGCGGCGACGCTAAGCTGTAAATGACGAGGTCGACCTGCCCCAGTTTTTGCTGAATGCGTTGAATCGTCTCTTGTTTGATCGTATCCGAAAAGGCATCGCCATTGATGCTTTCCGAAATACGTCCAGCTTGGTGAGCAAATTCATCGAAAGCACACGCATTATAAAAACCCGCGGAGGCCGGCTTTCCATCGATCTCGGGTCGCTCGAAATACACCCCAATTGTATCCGCCTGGTAGCCAAATGCCGCCACAATCCGACTGGCAAGCCCATAGCCCGTAGATGCACCAATGACCAATACCCGCTTCGGCGCTCCGGCAACCACCCCCTGTTGCTGGACATAGGCAATCTGTTCGGCGACGTTTTGCCGACACCCATCAGGATGAGCCGTAATACAAATAAAACCGCGAATCTTGGGCTTAATGATCATGCGCTCACGGTGTAACCAAATCCGCGCGCGATTCAAATTTATTTTCGTTACGCAGCTCCTGCGCGGTTACCGTTGCCGTTCCCATTTTGCCGACCACAATTCCCGCAGCGATATTTGCTAAATACGCGGCGGTTTCAATGGATTCGCCCGCGGCATATGCAGCGGTTAGGACAGCGATAGAGGTATCCCCCGCCCCGGAAACATCAAATACTTCACGCGCACGACTGGGAACTTTTTGCATCGTACCATTAGACAGCGCTACAAGCATCCCTTCTTTTCCGAGCGTGACTACAAGATTTTTGGGGTGGAATTTCTGAAACAAAGCATCACAAAGCGATTTATACGGTATGTTTTGAAGCGATAATAACTCTAGGGCTTCGCTATAATTCGGCTTCAAGATATCAACATCGTGATAAATGATGTGATTTTTGGGTTTCGGGTCTACTGCAACAATTTTTCCACTACAATGAGCCTGAACAACGAGTTCATCAAACAGCGCCTGGGTCACAACGCCTTTTGCGTAGTCGGAAATAATCACCGCATCATAACGCTTCCAATCGATTGTGATCGGTAGCTTCGGCGCATACCGTACCGGAGGATCTTCGACATCGAGACGGCAAAGCTGCTGATTGCGGACAACGACACGTGTTTTTAAAATCGTTCGCGCTTCTGTGGTCGTAGGCACGTGTAACAAGGGAATTCCGTATTGCTCTAGGAGCCATTGTACGTGCTGACCATAACGATCGTTGCCTAAGACGCCCCAAAGATCAACCGTAACGCCCAGCGAATGTAGATTCAGGGCAACATTGGCAGCCGCACCCAGTGTTGCGGTCTCGCGACTAACCTCGACAACCGGGACAGGTGCTTCAGGGGAAATTCGTTGTGCATCACCGAAAATGTAGCGATCAAGCATAATATCGCCCACCACGAGGATGCGTAGCCGTGCCATCGCTTCGAGTATACGGTCTAAAGAATTTTGGATCATTTGTGGGTTTTTATAAGGTTGATAATGTATTGCGCCGTTTTTTCTGAAGCACCTCGGTTTTGATTGGCCCAGATTTTCAGATTATTGGCGAGACTTTTACGCGCTTCATCATCTTGTGCAAGTTCTACAAGTACGCGAATAGCCTCTGCGTGAGAAGAGACACGGATAGCGCCATGTGCGGCTTCGATTTGTCGACAAAGTTCGCGGAAATTTTCCATATGGTTGCCATAGACGAGTGCAACCCCGGAGTGGGCCGCATCGAGTGGACTCTGCCCTCCGGCATTCGGCTCCAAACTCTTACCAACAAACGCAAGATCGGCAATCTGTGTTAACCGTATAAGCTCACCAGTCGTATCCGCCAAGCAGACGTCAATTCCTTGTGCATCTCCCTTAAAAACTCCGAACGAGCGCTGGTGATAGGAACAATTGGCCTGTATAATTTCCCTTAAAACGTCTTCTCGCCGTTCTGCATGTCGAGGAACTAATAACAGTCGATAATTCTGATCCTTGAGCTGTTGGAAAACTTCTAAGAGCATCGATTCTTCACCCGGCCATGTCGAACATCCCAGTAAAATGCGCGTATTTCTAGGAAAACCAAGTTCTTGCTTTAAAGCTTCTTTCTCAGCAGGTTCCATCGGCGATACCGCTCGGTCAAACTTTAAATTGCCGAACATGGCGATATTTTTCCCAAAGAACATCGCGATACGCTGCCGGCCTTCTTCCGATGAGGCTACAATCGAAAAAACTTGATGAAAAAGTTTTTTGGCAATCCAGGGAACTTTTTGATAACGCTGAAACGAGCGGTCCGAAAGTCGCGCATTCACTAAAATCGCGGGCACTTTATGCTGTCGCGCCTGGTAAAGATGTTCAGGCCATAATTCACTTTCAACTAAAATAATCGCATCTGGTTGGACATGTCGCCAAGCTAGTACACTAAAAAGCCAAAAGTCCCAGGGGAAATATCCATGCCACAAAAGATAGGGCTCGAGTTGTTCCCGAATGATTTTCCGTGCCGTCGTTGTCGTTGTGGTCAAGACAATCTCAAAATCATGGTGTAATTGCTCCACGAGCGGTTTGATCGCATTCACTTCCCCAACACTCACCGCTTGAATCCACAACCGGGGCTTCTTCTTAATCACACATGGTAAGAAACCAAAACGATGACCTATATCTTGCCAGTAACCACCGCGCCGCCACATCTTGGGGAGGTTTTTTAGTAACAAAAGCGCTAAAACCGGCAAAATGAATAGACGATACAAAATCATCACCCATATCAGACCATGCACATCTCCCCGCAAGCGCAACCTTATTCGCAATTCGTCTTGCCTTTCGAAGCGCTCCTGCTAGCGTCTGCGTATGGCGTCGCCAACCGATATTCGTAAAGGGAAAGTCATTATGTATCAGGGTGTACCGCACCTCGTCCTCGAAATGATGCACCGTATGCAAGGACGCCAGGCCGGCTTTGTACAGACGACGTTACGGAATCTCACCACCGGAGCATCGACTACGGTTAAATTTCGCAGTACGGAGAATGTTGAATTTTGCCACGTTGCGACCGAGACCTACGAATATTCTTATGAGGATCCACAAGGGGTCCATTTTATGAATCCAGAAACTTTTGAAGATACGGTTTTACCGGCATCTTTAATTGAGGATCAAAAAAAATATCTTGTTTCAGCGCACGAATACGACTTATTATTTGTGGATGGGAAAGCGATGGAGGTTCGCCTACCGTCTTCGGTGGATATGAAAGTCGTCGATGCCCCTGAAGGCGTCCGTGGTGACACCGCTTCGAACGTCCAGAAACCCGCGACAACCGAGAGCGGACTAACGCTGCAGGTTCCGCTTTTTATCAAAGAAGGCGACATCATCCGGGTGAGTACCGATACTGGAAAATATCTCGGGCGCGCCTAATTTTTCACGACTAATTCCTGTCGGGCATAAACGGTTTGGTTTTCCATTAAAATACCTCCAAAAATGGTTCCGACAGAAACGATGGCGTTTTTGCCCAAAAGTGTTCCCGGAAGAAGCACTGCGTTACAGCCGACTTGGGCATGATCTCCTAAAATCGCCCCGAATTTTCTCAGTTCTGTGTGTGTATTTGGCTTTATTATCACCTCTTGTCGATCAAAGCGCAGATTCGATAGAATCGCTCCTGCCGAGAGGTGGGCATAATTTCCTAAAATTGAATCACCAACATAGTTAAAATGCGCCACCTGGACGTGATCCATTAGAAGTGCATTTTTCACTTCACAACTATTGCCAATAAGGCAATGCTCTCCAATAATCACATTTTTGCGGATCAATGCCCCACTCCGAATCTCCGTATAGTCTCCGATATAGACGTTATCCTCAATGGTACACACCCGCGGCAAAATAACGTTTTTACCGATATGGACATTTTTCCCACTACGCCGCTGCCAAAAGGGTCTTTTCTCCTTATGCGTTTCCTGGTAAGCGATGAGTGCCTGTTCAATGTATTGAATCCACTCCCAAGGAGCCGCTTCATGTGGGAAAAAATGAGCAAAAATCGAGAGACTTTCCGGTAACGAAAAAAATGTATCCGCTTGCATCAAAGGGGCATCGTTTCAACTCAGATGGAAACTGCAAGTTATTTGCGGAAACGCACAACGGCATCCTTCTCATACGTTAGATCAATCCGAGCGACCGGTACGCGTTTGCGCACCTCAGGTGTGCTTAAAATAAAGCGCAGCCGCTGGAGTTGTTCGTCAAAATCGGTATCTTTAAAAATCACTAAAGATGCATCTTGACAGCGCACCTTGATCCGTGACCACGGTACAGAATGTTTTTTGAGGTTTTCAATCATGACGACTTCCATTTGTCCGTAAATCGGCCAATACTTGGTCTTTGCTAATAGGAGCAACTCGCAGACTTTGTCTATATGCGGTACTTTTTTGTAAAACTTTCCCTCCTTCGTTAAAATTGTCCCCGCTAAAAATGGCATCAGACGGCGTTCCCAAGGCGATAGACAAATACCTGCAAAAACCGTTCCTTCTGCGTCTATCAGCATCTCTTTTTTAACGGCCCCCTCTTGAACGAGTAAGCGTAAAACCGGCTTCCGTTCCGTGATGGAGACTTGAATTTTATCCGGAAATACCCGAGAAACGGTAACAGACTTAATCTGCGGACATTGTGTCAACGCTTGTTGAATCGCTTCAATATCTACGTCCATAATATCTGTCCCCTTTTTAAACGATAGATAGGGGCGGGCCCAAGTTGCGGTTAAACAGCCATCGGTTTGAAAGATTACCTGCTGGACGGGTTGTGGTAAGAGGGTCAGAGGTTGCAAATGACGCTGTAGCAAAAAAATACCGTAAATTCCAAAAGCAACCGTTATCAAAATGAAAATACCGATGACTATCTTTCGGATTGGCCATACACGGTGCGGCTTCGGTGCCGCCTTCCATCGCGTGGGATCAATACGCGCCAATGGAAACTTCCTCCTGTTTTGAGGAAACGCAGGAATACTCGGCGTCGCGAACGATCGCCGCTTCGACCATCCGCTGGCAAAGATCTGCATAAGTCATCCCTTGTGCAGCCGCCGCTTTCGGTAACAAACTGGTCACCGTCATACCGGGAATGGTATTGATTTCGAGGAAATAAAATCCATGTGCGTCGAGCAAAAAATCTACCCGGGAAAAGTCACGACACCCACAGCGCTGGAACATAATTTCTGCAACTCGCTGCATTTGAGCGGTCATCTCATCATCAATTGGCGCCGGAACAAGATACTCCGTCATCCCTGAAGTATATTTATGTCGATAATCATAGAATCCATCTTTCGGACAGATTTTGATTAAAGGTAGAGCCTTACCGTCGAGTAATCCTGCGGTAATTTCAGCACCCTCAATACAACGCTCGGCAAACCAAATACCTGTTTGAAAATCTTGAACATCAAAGTCCTCCGGATGACGAATCTTGGTCACACCTACGCTACTTCCCTTATTATCGGGTTTCATCACGAACGGTTTTTGATGAAAAAACCTAAAAATCTCTTCGAAACTCTGCCCTTGATAAAGGATATATTCTGGTGTGGGAATATCGAGCTGTTGCGCAATTTGCTTTGTTGCGATCTTATCCATACAGAGACGACTCGCGGCAGCATTACTCCCGGCATACGATAGGTGACGTGCTTCAAGAAGCTCCTGAAGACCGCCGTCTTCCATAAACTCTCCATGCCCTAAGGGGAGAATCACATACTTGTCCGGTGTAAGCGATTCCGGTAATCGATCCTCATCGAGTTCAAATAACTCCGTCGGGCAACAACCTTTTAAAGCTTCATAGGCGCTCCGCCCGCTGCATAAGGACACCGCACGTTCTGATGAACGCCCGCCCCCGCATAAAATAGCGACTTTTTTCATATTTTCAGGGCATTTACCAAAATGCTAAAATTTCGCAACCTTTACTTTAATTCAACATTCGAATCAAAATTGGTAATACGAAAGTTCTCAACATGAAAAGCTGTATCGGCACGGAAAAAGAGCTTTGCATCGTATTCTTTTTCGATCGATAAAAGACGGTCTTCAAACGAAGTGCGCAGGTATTCTAAAACGTTCGGATGGAGATAAACACGCACCTTCTGGACACTCGCTCCATATTTTTTAAAGATATTGACGAGACGCCGGTAAATTTCGATACTCACTGTACGGGCTGATTTTACAAAACTCCGGCCCCCACAATAAGGACACGTCGCCCGCATATCGCGAACCGTACTTTGGGCATGGCGTTGGCGAGAAATCTGCATAAGGCCAAAAGCCGAAATGGGTAAAATTTGGGTCCGAGCAGCGTCATTTTTCAACAGCTCACACATAAGATCGTAGAGTTTCCGGCGATCTTTAAGGTTTTTCATATCGATGAAGTCGACAATGATGAGCCCACCGAGATTACGGAGTTTAATCTGTCGTTCGATCTCCTTAGCCGCCTCTACATTGACCTGGTAGATGAAATTGCGATTACTGTCGCTATCAGTCGACTTATTGCGATGACTCCCGGTATTGACATCGATTGCCGTCAGCGCTTCGACTTCATCGATAACGATCTCGCCGCCGGATGGGAGTGCGACATGCCGCATAAAGGTCTGCTCAATTTGTCGATCAACATTAAACCGCTCGTATACCGGAATCGCCTCCTGGTAGCGATGAATTTTAGATTTTGAACGTTTTGAGATTTTGCCGACCAACTCGACCATTCGGTCGTAGGTCTCAGGATCGTCGACAATCACACGATCGATTTCCTCCGTGAGAAAATCTCGAACCGAGAGCTCAATTAAATCGGGCTCCTGGTAGAGTTGAATGATCTGTCCCGGATGTTGTGCTTTCTTTTCGAGGATCGCCTCCCACTTCTGGAGTAAAATGTAGAGATCGCGGACAAAATAACGGATCTTTTTCCCTTCGCCAGCCGTCCGAATAATCACCCCCATACCTTCTGGAATGGTGAGCTTTTCGAGAATTTTTTTAAGCCGTTGGCGTTCTTTTTTATCCTCGATTTTTTTGGAAATCCCACACTCCCCCGCATATGGCATCAAGACAATAAACCGTCCTGCAAGTGCGATATTCGTTGTCACACGTGGTCCCTTCGTGCCGATCTGATCCTTAATAATCTGGACCATGATCTCTGCACCGATGGGATAAATTTCCGGAATCTTTTCGATACTGAGTTGGCGTGCACGAGAAGAGCGATTGTGTCGGACCACCTCTATACTCGAGTCCGCCGCCGGTAACGCATCCCAATAGTGTAAGAATGCATTCTTGTCGCGTCCAATATCGACAAATGCCGCTTTAAGCCCGGGCTCTAGATTCTGGATTTTCCCATTGAAAATCGCTCCCACCATGTTGGCCTTATCCTCATACTCAACGGAAAATTCTTTTAAAATTCCATCCTCTAATAACGCAACCCGTCGCTCCAGCGGATTCGCATTAATGACAACTTCGCGAAAGACTTTTGGCCCAACCGTTAGCTTCTTTAGAATCCGTTGTAAGAGGGGCTGTTCTTTTTCACGTGCCTTCGAAGATTGCCGTAATTCGTTTTTATCCGGAATGAGCGCTGATTCTTCCTCCGGTACTTGCTTTAGTTCATCGAGCAATGCCTGCTCGTCCTGTAAATGACTCTTCATGAATACTTGCTTCGAAATCGATATATGCTCTGTACGACGCCTTGCAAGACACAACAAACCATCATAAAAGATCCGCCGTAGCTGAGAAACGGTAATGGGATTCCCGTAATGGGCATCAACCCAAGCGTCATCCCAATATTAACACCGATGTGTACCAATAGCATCACACTTATACCAATCGCTAAAAGAGATCCAAAACGATCACGCGACATACTCGCAATACGAAGATTATTCCCGAGCAAAATGAAGTATAACAATAGAACAAAAATCCCTCCTAAGAATCCCTGTTCTTCCGCAAAAACGGAAAAGACAAAGTCATTCGTTGCAACTGATTGCGGTAAGTAGCCGAGTCGTGCTTGGGTACCTTTCTGATGCCCTTTTCCGTGAAGCCCACCAGTCCCAACCGCAATGAGCGATTGACGGAGGTTCCAACTCACCCCTATCCCCTTCGGGTCGACAACATCTGGAGCGACAAAGGAAATAATCCGATTCCGTTGGTAATCTTTAAGCGGTAAAAATGAGATTTGCTCGAACTGCCCCATTGCGTTTTGCGGACTAAGGTGGTTCTCATCGAGGTATAGGTGATAGGCATACGCATCCCAGGCCACCAAACCGACTACGATCAACAATAACGAAAAAATGGTCGTAAAAAACTTTCCTGGGACTCCCGATACGAAAAGTAACGCAAAGGCGATGGGGAAAAATGGCAATGAGGACCCAAGGTCCGGTTGTAACATAATAAATCCCACTGGAATAAGAAAAATCAGACAAAAGTACGCGATCGACGACAACGATTCCTTGAGATTTCCAATTTTCGTCCGCGCTAAAACTCCTGCTCCCATAACCAGGGTTCCAAGTTTCGCAATTTCCGAAGGCTGGATAACAACACCGCACACATTTAACCAACGGGTCGCCCCAAATTTACGCATCCCTAAAGGGGAAAAAACGAGCAATAGCGCTAAAATCCCGAAACCGTAGATCCAATGGGCATGTCGCAATAACAGACGATAGTCGGTGAAGGAAATCACCAAGTACGCCAACATTCCAATAGCAGTCCAAACAATTTGCATCTTCCACTGTGTTCCGGAATGGCAACTCTGTGCCGATAGAATTGTTGTGACCCCGATCGCGATCAAAAAAAGCATACAACACGGCGATACGATATCACAACCAATGCCATGCTCACCACGACAAAATGCGCGCCACCACAGGGTTGCACGCCACTTAAGCTCTTCAAAAATCGACATTCCGTTAAGACCGCATAGCGATCAAATCACTGCGGACTGAGCGTTCCCAAATGTGATCTCCGATGGTTACGCGTACACCGGCAATGAGCTCTGGATTTTCCTGAACGATCAACTCCAATGGCCGCCGGTAAGTCGCTTCCAGAGAACAACGAATTTCCTCGGTATCGCAGCCACCCGAGCATTCGACCCGAATAGTCTGCCGGCAATAAGTTTCTTCCAGAAAGTACACGTACTTCCGGAGCAACAACCCACGATCACGCTCGGGAAACTCTGAAATTAATCCCGCCAAGGCTCGTATTCTAGGAATATCAAGTGCCCCATGTGCATCAAACGACGATGCTGCAAGTCGCTTTGCTAAGGCCGCTATTCTTCGTTTCGAGTGCATCGTTAAAACTCGACCTCGGCCATTGTACGATAACGTCGACGCTCTTCATCCGTCATAGATTTGACCAATATCTTGGCAACAATATCTGTAACAAGCACTTTGACTTCATCTTTGAGATCATCGACAACTTTTGCCTTCTCGGCCTGAATTGTTTGCTTTGCCGACTCGATCATCTCATGCGCTAAGTGCTCTGCCTCGGTCCGCTGACGTACACTGTATTTCTCAGCCTCAATTTTCGCATTTTCAACAATCCGACACGCCTCCGCTTTTGCTTCACTCAGGCGCTCCTCCACAGCACTATCGGCCTGCGCAAGTTTTTGCTTCATCTCATCCGCGTACTGCAACCCGCGCTCGATTTTTGACCGACGTTCATCCATCGTCTTCAGTACAGGCTTAAACGCAAAGTAATAGAGAATCCCGACAACGCATAAAAAGTTGAGCGATTGGATAAGAAGCAGCTGCCAATGAACTCCAAAAGTCTCCGCGACCTCGGTTAATACATTGGCAATAACTGGCATTGAACCGTACACGACCGATTATTTCGCAAAGAAAAGTGCGTAAAACGCGACCGCTTCCGCCAACGCCATACCAACGATCGACTGCACCAAAATTTTTCCCGATGCGCCTGGATTCCGCGCAACGCCGTCCACGGCCTTGGTCCCGATGCTCGCAACACTAAACGCCGCTGCAAAACATCCCAGCGCCCCGACTAAACCCGTATTTGTAATTTCCAATATCATAAAGTTCCTTTCTCCTCACGCCACCTGTGCGGTGCCCTCCTCGTCGTGTTTGCAGATGAGGCCGATGTACACGGCAACCAGCAATGTAAAGACGAACGCCTGCACCACACCGACGAGGCATTCTAAAAAGTAAAACGGCAGAGGCAAGAAATATCCCAAGACACGCGCAAGACCATTGATCGCTTGAGCACCCCAAGTCGAAACAGACGCCAACATCTGATAAAAATCCGTTCCTTGAAGCCCTCCGGAAGTCAGAAACTCACTCATCGCATACATGTTGTGCAAAAGATTTTCGCCCCCGAAAATGTTACCAAACAAACGAAACGACAACGAAACGATGCGGAAGAGAATCGATAGCGATTCAACGAGTCCGACGCCGAAAAAGATGATAAATAAAAACTGATAGACGAATGAACTCACTTCACGTTTATCGGCTTTGTTACCGAAGTTGTGCTCGTAAAGGCCCCGAAATCCAACACATTTAATGCAATAGTAGAGCCAGGCCACGTTGGCAATAAGCGCTAGCGCAAGCGTCGCGTTGAGATCGGCATTCATCGGACGAAAAATCTCCCATGACTGATCACGAACATTGAGCCAAATCGAACCAACTCCTGGAAGCAGTCCACTCAAATTCTGAATGACAATAAAAACAAAGTATCCTAAAAGGAGCGGAAAAATTTGCCGATAGAGATCGCGCCCAACAATGGGTTCTAAAATTCCTTCCAAACCTTCGACAACACTTTCAATGCAGGCTTGTCCTTTCTCCGGGATCATCCGAATACCTCTGCGCGTCATCAACCGGATGCCCATCGCAATCGCAAGCGAAATGAGCACTCCCATCAGCAAAGAGTTCGTCAAGTAAGTTCCCAATCCCTCGGTAACCGCCGATTCCGCCCGAGGCGATAATCCCTCCGCCGACAAAATTGCCGGAGAAAACAAAAATCCCCCAATCGTAACGCGTAACACCGACTGCCACTTTGCAATCATCAGAAACGGGTTTTAGTATAGCACCCACCCCATCAAAAGTCAAAACCAAAACCGACACTTTTTCACATCGGTGTTCACCTACCACCGCCACCGATTTTTGTTTACTTTTCGTTTTTTTTTGATAGAACGCCCCGTTGTGGGTCTTTTCATTAGTTCCCGCGGTGACGCGTACACCTCGAAGCAGAGTGGAAGTGTGCTTCTGCTTTCGATCCTGATTTGCGCGTTCATTTCGGTACTTGCTATCTTGTTTACAAAGCAGTCGCGCGAGATGCTTGAATACCGTACAGAGGTCCAAATCGATCAAAAGACTCGTGTCGAAGCTTACTCGTTTCTGGAACTTGCCTTAACATTTTTATCAAGAGTTACGAATCCGACAGTGTTCCCTATCTCAATAGCAACACACGTACATGGGAGGCTGCCAAGCACGCTAACTCTACAAAAAACGGCCTCGCGTTTTACAAGGAAATCATAGCGCCTGAAAATCCCAATGACGATCAGAGTATCGAAAAAGCTATAGGTGAATACATCACCCAATGTGTCGCCAAAACCGCCGGTGTCGCGCTAGCTACCGGTGAGGAAATTAAGCTCGAGAATCGCAACCTGGAGGAGCTCAAAGGGTATCTTCAGATTAAAAATGCATCCGGCAACAATGTGCCAATGATCCATCACAAAAGTACACAGGGCACGTTTGATATTTATTATACCTTCGAGGACCTCGGCAATAAGCTCCCACTTTGTGCGGCATTCTACAAGAAAAACAAAAATCTCATCAATGCCGCCTTGAGAAGCGTTAGTGGAGAGTATAGCGACAGTGCCGGCGCGATGGGCGATTATCTGACCGCCGATCACCCAAAGACTTTCCATAACTGGAGTGAAGTTCAGTCCGCACTGGGAAACGTCAATGCCGCTAAGCTCGAAGGTCTGAAGCGCTTGTTTACGATCGATCGCGAGGTACTAGAACACTGCGAGAACGGAAAGGTCAACCTCATTACTGCACACGAAAGCCTTTTAGATGTCGTTAGCAATCACCTCGGACTTATGACAAGTTTGAAGGGACACGCACGCGATCAATCGTTGATCAAAGACCTCGGCACTCGTCCTGAGGCAAAACTCTACACCGACCAAACACAGATATTTAAGCTTGGTGTCCATGTGGTTCGTAACAATGGCAGTACCTTTCAGCTTCAGTGCTATGGAACTTCCTCTGGTACCGAATCGTCGGGCTCTAAGGCTAGTAAGGAGACAAAGCCCAGTTGGTCGGAAAGACTTGGTGGAAACCACGACAAGAAAGACAATAAAAAGGACACAAAAAATACCCCCGTCAAAGCACCGTCACGTTTTCGTTTTAACCTTCAACGCATCGAGGAAATTTAAAAAATTATGGCCCATTTATCCGATTTATTCGCAAACTGGCAAGAGCAGCGCACGCTACTCGACCGCGAAGAGGCTTACCTTATCCCCTGCGAGTGTTGCCTGACTAGTAGCCGCCCGCGACCGGCAGAAAAGAGCAATCCTGCGACGATCGAAGGTGAGGTATCAATTTCGCTTGAGACCTCGAGCCCCTTCCCGTTGGACGATATTTTTTGGGGGTATTTTGAGAACACCACTTCTGGAAACATTCAGATTTTTTCCGCGCTCAAATCCCGCATCAAAGACCTCGACGCTAATGCCCCTCATGCGACTTATCTCCTCCCAGATTGCTTTATACCGATTTTTGATCCCTCGATTAACCGAGCAATTTTGAAGCATCAAGAACACGAGACCTTTTTTCAACGCGACGTCAATGGAGAGCTGACCTTTAGCGAGGAGATCCCGGATCGTAGCCAGATTCCTGTTGTTGAAATTGTTGAGGTAATACCAGTGCGCGAATTTGGTCTCGTTGTCCACTACACCTGGCGGACCAATGCCGGCAGCGATGCGTTCGAAAAGGTTCTCGAGATTCCCTACAACGACCCGCGCCTCCACGCGCTCAATATGCAAGTTGGGTTATTTAAAAAAGTCACTGAAAACAACAAACGTACAGCCGATATTACGCGAATTGTTAGTGTCGCTTCGGTTGCCGTAATTTTAGCGACTGTCGGCGGTTGGTTCTTATTTAAATCCCTCGCAGGGCATCAAGTACGGGTTTCACGCAAACTCACTGCCAAGGAAAAACAAGTGAAAAGCGTTCAGAGTAAAGACGATCGCGCCCATGAATTGGAACTCTTTTCCGACCGCAAGCAGGCCTACTTCCGTGGTCTTGATAAAATTAATGCGCTACGACCAGAGTCGATTCTGTTTAAATCATTACATACCTCCGAAGGCGAGAATTTTGAAATCCGGGGCGTTGCGACTTCACTTGAAGAATCCGAGCGTTTTCAGCGGGCACTCGAAGAGTCCCAGCAATTTAGGATCGTAAAACTTGTTAACGAAGGTCTTGACAACGAGGCTCATATTCAGTTTTCCCTCTCATTAACTTTTAGAAAATTATGAAAAAACCTTCAACCCTCAAAACTTTTTTCTCTCTCCTCAAGCCCAGCGAAAGTATCGCCATCGCTGCCGTGCTCGGTGTTGTCGCCCTTGTGGGAATTACAATGAACGTTAAAGCTTGTAAAACCTACCGAGTGCTCAAATCCGCAAATGAGGAGAAAAACAAAGAACAAAACAGCTGGCTTAGCCGAGAAAAAGACATCGATAAACATTTCCAAGACGTAATTGATGATATTCGGAGTCGGAAACGCATCGATCGCTCGGAACTCATGACGCTCGTCCAAAATGCCGCCAAACGCTTATCGCTAAAGCACACCATTAACGGGATCCCAGAGACCGTGAACGGGAAGTTCTTTTCGTTTAACAAGGTTTCTATCACGCTCAGCGACGCCTATTTTGCCGATATTTTGGCCTTTGATAACGCTGTCGAGATTCCCGATTACGCCCTCTGCATCGATAGCATGTCGCTCGACCTCTCGGGAGCCAAGTTACGGGCAACAATCAGTCTCTCAGCACTCGATATTAAGGCCGACCAGGATCCCAATACCCTCGTCGCGCGGATTTTGGGCTCGTACGATCTCGACGAAAAGCTTATCATGTGGAATGGAAGTAAAGATCTCGTCGAATGAAACATTTTTATAAGTAAACAATAAAGGGATGGTTATGACAAAAGGAAGATACTTCGTATTAGGGCTATTTCCGCTCGCAGTTTCAGCGTCGCTTCTCTGGAATCACAATACAGCGGTCGCCGCAAACGCACCGGTAGCAACAGCATCGGCACCCGGGGCATTACCGCCAGGTGGAGCAACTGGATATCCTTCACCGGCGGATCCCTATCCGCTGGAACCCGATGATGATATCGTCAATCAGCTCGTGCTGACCAACGCTGAGCCCCGTGATGTGATTGGCGTTCTCGAAAAGCTCACAGGGCGAACTGCACTCGTCGAAAAACTCCCAACCTCGATTGGTAAAATTTCGATCGATATCCAAGAGCCTATCACCCGATTAGAAGCGATTTCCGCTGTCGAGAGTGTGTTGAGTTTGAACGGTATCGCAATCGTCGATATGGGAGAAAAATTTCTCAAAGCGGTCGATAGTAAACGAGCCATTTCGCAATCGCCAGAAATTGTCGATGATTCACTGCAGATCTATGAGCCAAACCAGCACATTTGCTCCAAGTTCTTTAAGCTCAATTACCTTGATGCAAACGAATTCAACCGCCTCGTGAAGCCAATTTTAACCCCCAGCGTATCAAATGTTGTGGTTTTTACAGCTTCCAACTCGCTCTTTATCACCGACACAATGGCCAACCTGCGGCGTGTCGAAAACCTCGTGGAGCGCACCGATACGCCGATCAAAATGATCGAGGAGATTAAATTTATCCCGCTCAATAACGTCAAAGCATCGAGTGTGGTTAAAAAATTCGATCAACTCAAACGAGGAGCGTTGAAAAAATACCTTTCAAACATGACGATTGACTGCGACGATTCGAGCAATCAGTTGATTATCATTACCCCACCTGCGAATCTCTCGATTATCGAAAATATCGCCAAGCAACTCGATAATAAGTGCGAGCTATTGTTACGCTCAGAAGTGATGCGCATTAAGCACGGTGATGCGAAAAAGATCTCTGAAATTGTCTCTAAGATCGTCAAAGAGCAACGCTCTCGGATTGAAAAAGAAAACAAAATGGCCTTTGAGCGTCAGCAAGCTCAGATGACCGCACAGGGCGCACTTGCGAATGCACTTGCTCAGGCAGCAAGCGGCTCACGCAGTAACCAGCAAATCAGCAATTCTTATAGCGAATTTATCTCTTCTCAACAGGTGCCTGGCGAAATCGGAGAAGAACAAACGGCGCAATTTTCCGCCAACCTAACACTTGAGGCTGATGAACGCAGCAACTCGATCATCGTCTACGGAACGGCCTCCGACCTCCAACAGATTCGTAATTTGATCAATAATCTCGATGTCCTCCTCGATCAGGTCCGCATCGAAGTCATCGTCGCTCAGGTCACCTACGACGAAGGTCAGCAATCCGGCCTCGAAAAATTCGGCATCGATTTCAATAAAAATAATGGAGGAGCCGTGCCAGCCGGCGTCAAAAACATTCAAGAAATTCACTACGATCTTGTTCACGCGACAAAAGATGGCAGCACTTTCAGTGGAAATCTACGAAAATTTTCCCTAGAATCTATCTTCAAGGTCGCTCAAACAGATAGTAATGTCAAAATTCTCTCAACACCGACGTTGGTAACGACACACAACCGAAAAGCAAATTTCAAGATTGGGGAGAAACGTCCATTTCTCGACTCTTCAACCAAAAGTGACAGCAATGATGCCAAAGAACGCATCCAAATTAAGTACGAAAATGTCGGTCTCGAGTTAAAAGTAACACCGCTTATCGGGAATAATGGCATTATCCAGATGGAGATTGAACAAAGAATCTCCAAAGATACGGGCAACGTCACAGTGGCATCTCTAGATTGCCCTGTCATTACCGATAAAGAAATCAATTCCTTTGTCAGCGTTGCCAACGGCGATGTCATTGTTCTCGCAGGATTTAAGGAGCGAAAAACTGACGCAACTCGGGGAAAGCTGTTCTTGCTTGGGGATATACCTCTCTTAGGAGATCTACTCTCTCCAAGAAGTCGTAAAGAGACGACAACAGAATTGATCGTCTTCATCAAACCGACCATCATCTTACGACCCCAAGATGAAGCGGCCTATCTTGACCAACAGATCGCGCGAACATCGATTAAAGAGGACATCGATCACTACAAGAAAACTGGGGGTGACTTGTTACCCTCCAAACCCTTCCCATACACTACTCTTGAAGACCCAACTGAGGGATTTTTCCCTGGGAAGGAGACCCCTCAAGGGCCCGGTTCCCATCGACAACCACATAGAGGTGTTCCGGAGGCTGAACCTGTCATAGAGGGAACTCCGCCGATCATTGAACAACCTTCAGAAAAGGAAAATCCGTCTCAGGAGAAACAAAATAGCAAAAAAGCTCGCCGTCAACGTCGGCACACAGCCCCTAATGCGAAGGAAAAATCTAAAAAAACCTCCGGAGATTCGTCCAAGAATCATGTAAGTCAACGTTCTCACCGCGGACGTCACCATGTGGAACCGACCAATAAAGGGAAAACAGTCTCGGAATCATCCACAAAGTCCAAAGTAGGCGCAGGCAACTCGCGTAAGCGATCTCGCGGACGTCGAAGCGAAAATGTTCATTCTCAAGCCAAAGTTCAAACTCCGATTCAAAAAAGATTGGATACCAAAACATCAAGAACACATGGTCGGAGAAGTAATCGCAGGGCTCAATAACACGAACTAGGGGGAAGCACAATGATACGTTTATTCAAGTTCATCGGTTACGGACTCCCCCTCTTGGGAGTCGCCAATGTCATCGGAGAGACAGGTCCGCAAGCAAGCGTAGCTTATAGTTCAAGTGGGCTGGAACAACGATCACCGTTTGGTGATCGAAAACCTCGCCCTAAGCCAGTCATTAAGACAGGTACCACAGCACCGACAGTACCGGTTAAAAAGCCGGAACTTCCGTTATCGAAGCGAGATCTGTCATTCGTCGGGTTTTTGAGCATCAACGGCTACCGCGAGTATGTGATTCACGAAAAGATCAAAACCGACTTCGTTTACCAAATCATTAACCAGCAGTTTCCGACGCTACTCCATTATAAGGCGGGAAAATATGATGCTCAAAATCAGACACTGGAGGTATTGATTGATAACGATCGGGCTCTTTGTAAACTCGGAGAATCTAAGGATAACAAGGGCGGTAGTAGTACAAGTAGCGCGAAAGTGGCTTACGGAAATAGTGGTAGTAG
>CAMWJR010000003.1 GCA_947174645.1 uncultured Verrucomicrobiota bacterium
ATGGACCGGTGAGCGTAAAGCTTCGGATGAGCTCGGAATCGGTCGGTTTTTCGACGAATTCGGCAATAGAGAAATCATTTTTAACGCGCATGATACCGAAGGCAGAGACCTTATTGCCAGGAATGGGCTTAGCGGAAATCGTAACATCGGCAGAAGTCTGAAGATGATGACGCACCAAAGCGCCAATATCCATTCGGTAAAGCTGATCACCCGATAAAATTACAACGAGATCATTGGCGGGATCGTTGAGATAGCGCAAGTTTTTACGAACGGCATCAGCAGTTCCCTCATACCAGTTACCGATACCATCGGCTGTTTGCTCTGCCGAAAAAATTTCGATTTTCCCCTTGGTAAACGGGTCAAACTTGTAGGTACTATTGATGTGCGTATGTAGTGAGCGCGTGTTGAACTGCGTCAGAATATAGATATCTTTAAATCCAGAATTGATGCAGTTGCTAATCGGAATATCGACGAGGCGATACTTCCCCGCCAAAGGGACAGCCGGCTTACAGCGATCTTTCGTCAACGGAAACAAACGTGTTCCCCGACCACCACCCATAATCACACATGCCACATTCCCCATCGCGAGGATGTTTTATAAAAATTTTTACATGATTGTCAAAATGGAAACGCGATTTTATCTCTTCTCATTAAGAAAGTTAAAGGAAACTCCTGAAATTTGAAGCTGTTTCCGTGAGAAATTGCTCAAAACACTCAGGAGAAATTTCGCCACTACACTCTTTGTAAAGCTCTAAGAACTGTTGGACAGCCACTAGCAATTGCCGATACTCCTCGTAAGTTGCCGACTCTCCTTCCTCATCGAGGAGATGGGAACACAACACAATGTTGCATCCCGCCTGTAAAACGCGTACAGCTCGTTCCCAAAGAGGCCCTGTAAGTGCATTCATAGCGATACAATCGCTGATAATTGGCATTTCACCAAAACCGATATTAGAACGGATGAGATCGATAATTTTTTTTGAAAAAGTCGCAGAACTTTCAGAATCAATAGAGGGATAGAGCACATGCGAAACCATGCACCAACAAGGGGAAAGTTTTTCCTGCTTCACAGCGGTCGCAACTTTACGAAAGACATCGAAATCTTGTTGATTGAGTTCATCGAATGAACCTTTAGCCCGTGGGAGCGACGCATGACTATCCGAAATTGCACACCCATGTCCTGGACAATGCTTACATACTGGGATAATCCCATCGCGGTGCATCGTACGAATGACATTTAAGCAACACTCAACTACCGTATCTTTGTCACCTCCAAATGTTCTATCCCTTAAGAAATCATGTGTGTAGGGATGCAACAAGTCGCAGCACGGCGCGCAGCTGACGTTGATACCAACACGTAATAAATCTTGATCAATGCGATGCGTATTGTCGCACAGCAGCTTCATAACCTTCGGGCGTGACTCTGGCGATATTTCAATTTTCTGGACATAACTTATGGGCGAAGGTGCATCAAAAAAGTTCTTTCCTTTCAGTCGTTGTACACGCCCGCCTTCCTGGTCAATAAGTACGCGAGCATCAGGGATAATTGAGCGGATCTCTTGGACGAGTGCTGCCAACTTTTCGGGGTCCTGCTGTCCATCTTCATCACGTGCAACGTTGCGATCAAATAAAATGACCCCTTGAACGGGGTATTCCTCGACCAATTGCACGAAAGCTTGGGGGAGTTGATCCCCATAGAAACCCAACACCACCGGCAAACTCGCGACCAACGATAAAGCCATACGACAGACGAGCGCCATAATACAAAGTGCTCTTTTCATACGCAACCCAAACTAAGCCCGATCCAAATGCCCTTAACTCCTGATAGCTAAAATGGGTGCAGGGCTTGGATTTGAACCAAGGACCTTCAGGTTATGAGCCTGACGAGCTACCAGACTGCTCCACCCTGCAACAAACTATCCTCACAGTCAGTGCCATAAGAGCAAAGTCAAGCATATTCTACCAAAAACTTTATTCCAATGAAAAACTTGATTCCCCGCGAGGGAGATCTATTTTGCATAAGATAATGAGCAATGTTTCCCAATCATTGGTAAATGCAACTTTTGATCGCGAGATGCTGTGGGAACAACTCAAGACAATCGAGGATCCCGATGTACATGTCAATATCGTCGATTTAGGGCTTGTTTACCGGGTCGATGGCGACATTTTAAACAAGACAATTACAGTTGTGATGACGTTGACATCGCCTTCGTGTCCGATGGCTGATTTTTTACTGCGTTCCGTCGAGGATCTCGTTTCAACTTTATATCCTGAATACAAAGTCCATGTACAGCTAGTCTGGGATCCCCCTTGGAATATGGATATGATCTCAGAAATTGGGAAAATGGAACTTGGCATTTTTGCCTAACGTAAATTGTCCATGAAGCTGCTTAACCGGTATTGTTTTTGGGGTGTCACGAAGCGCTTTTGTGGATTTCTATTGCTGCTAACAGTGCTGCTATTTTTGGAGGATCTCTACAAGCATCTCGAGCAATTTCTCGTGGCACATGTAACGATTATCTCTGTCTGTCGTTACTACTTGGCACACAGCGTCGTACTCCTACCGCTAACCGTTCCCGTTGCATTCTTACTCGCATTTTTATTTTTTTACGGGGTAATGTTACGGCGTCAAGAGCTCATCGTATGCTACGCTTCGGGGATTTCATGGCGTTGTATTTTCCGTCCGATGGGGAATCTTGCGTTGTTTTTATCCCTGGCTCTACTTGCTGGCAATTTATGGCTCATACCCCAGGCGCAATCCGATACGCAAGCATATATCGCTCATATCCATCACGGTCCATCGGCGCAGTTACGGCATCTTTTTTTTCAAAATAACGAGCAGTTGATTTATCTGCAGTCCTACGATCCTGTACAGCAACGGGCGGAAAATATCGTCCTGAATTGTTACGATGTTTGTGGCAATACGCAGCGGCGCATTCAGGCAGATTTTGCGATTTTCGATACAGAATCTCAACGCTGGCATTTTTATCGCGGGAAAATTACACACTTTGACGAACATCACTTAGCGTCCAAAGTTCAAACTTTCGAAGAGTATGCTTCCGATTGTTCCGTGCCTCCTGCAATCATTCTTGCGCATAATGAAGCACCACAAAACCTAACCCTATTTCAGCTCAAGCAATTAATAGACGATCCTCATACTACTAACAAGGCTATCTATCAGATGCGTTGCGGTGATTTGGCATGGAATGCACTACTTCCATTGATTTTTTTATGGTCAGGGTTACCGTTTTTGCGTTTAATTCAACGGCGCAATTTTAGAATCCGAGTCCTCCAGTTTTTACTTTACCTAATAGTTCTCGCAGGAGGATCTCATTTGTGCACACTCATCGCGCTTCATCAAGTATATCCGTGGACTATTGGATTTTTTCTACCCTGCGGCTTGACACTTTTGGTACCGCTTTTCCTCTTTCCTTTACTGCACAACCGCTAGGCATGGGGATGCGACTGATCGTAAACCTGCTTCATAAGTGCCGAGTTAACGTGGGTGTAAATCTGTGTCGTCGAAAGGTGTGCGTGCCCCAAGAGTTCTTGAATTAAGCGCAGATCTGCGCCATTATTGAGGAGATGTGTGGCATAAGTGTGACGTAGTTTGTGAGGTGTAATATCCATCGGTAGCCCAGCTTTCAAAAGGTAAACTTTAAGTCGATACTGAACTTGCCGCGGTGTCAATGGATGTCCTTGTTCGTTGCAGATAATGATATCTTCCCTCTGAATCGATTTTTTGAGATTCCTTTTGAAATTTCGAATCGCCTCGACGGAATAATCGCCGATCGGGCAAATGCGTTCCTTATTCCCCTTCCCTATAACGTGTGCCGTTTTCTGAGCTTCATCAATATCTCGATAGCGCAGACCTAGCAGCTCACTCAAACGCATACCGCTATTGTACAATAATTCGAGAATGAGTGTATCACGTAGGTACAAAAACGGGTTAATCTCGCCGTTAAGAAACATCTGTTTGGGAGCTTCGAGAAGCTGTACAATATTTTGCGGCGTCAACACCTTCGGCAGCATTTTTTCATTGCGCGGCCCTTTAATTACTTCAAAGGGATTTTGCTCGATTTGATGTGTGTTTTTAAGAAACTTAAAAAAGGTTTTGAGGCCCGAAAGCCGGTTATTGACCGTCGTATGTTCATGATCACGCAGAAGTTCGATTAGATATTGGCGAACTGTCGGCTCATCGATCTCGCTCCAGAATTTTTTGTCCGTATAGCGCTTTAGGTAGTCAATAAATTGTTCGATGGAAATAATGTAATTTTCAAGCGTGTGTCGGGATAATTGGCGTTCCACCTCAAGCACTTTGATAAAATCGGCATAGGGAAAGTGGGACGGTTGCATTGTGATTTCACACTTGACGGAGTGATGACTTTTAGGATTTTCCAAAAACATGGCAAGTAAGGAAAATCGAGTCGCCGAAAATGTACCGGGTCGTTATTACGTCGACGACCAATGTATCGGCTGTGATATGTGCCGTACGCTCGCGCCCGATTTTTTTGAAATGACCGACCGCGGTAACTCCTACATCAAGCAGCAACCGCAGGCCCCCTCTGAAATTGATCTCTGCGAAGAGGCATTGGAGAGTTGTCCCGTCCAGGCTATTGGCAACGACGGCGATTAGTGCGGCGTTTTTGGCGATAGCGCTCTACCTCCGGAAAGCTCAATGACATGCTTTAGGTCGGCGCTGCATGATTCCTCGGTAGTGAGCTGTCCCTCGTCTTGTGCGAGGTCTGTATACCAGCGAACGTTACCGTCGAGAAAGGCAATAAACCCGCCTCGCGAACCGTAGGGTGCATTTTCTCCCCATCGATTCCCTTCAATTCCACGGGTGTAGGCGATTGGTGTCGTGGCCGGATTGACGTTTTTGACGATATTGCCAACCAATACGACACTGAGTTCCTTGTTACTTTCCCAGGCATGACCGTTGCGAACCGGGAAAATCGTTTCGCGTAATACCTTAGGGGCCTGCGCATCACCCGGATAAATGAAGAGGTTGGCGTTGTTTAAAAATCCTTCTGCCGCAAATTTTTCCGCAAGCTCCACGCTTGAAGTTGCATCCGGAATCGATCCCACCTCGTTATAATATGTGCTGTAAGCGCGCGCGATTTGCTGCATATGGGCCCGCGCTTGTTGTTTGCGAGCGCTGAGGAGTGCACGCTGCGATGCTGGTAACACAAAGCTCATCAGAATCGCAATCACACTAATGACGACGATCAGCTCGATCAGCGTAAATCCTCGTTTCAAACACCGCATCATAGCGCAATGACACCCTGTCCACCGATAATTTTAGCGCCCACGGGAATTGCCTCTTGGAGATTACCAGTTGTTCCGCTACGGTTATTTTTCAATAGCCGATTTTGTAGGTCAGGATACCACTTAACATGTCCATCGAGAAAGGCAACAAACCCACCTTTTCCTGCAAATACATCAGTTTCTTTATCCCATAGACCGTTACTGTTGAGCCCGCGGGTATAAGCAATCGGTGTCGTTTCCGGACAGGATTCATCGAGACCCACAACGAGATTTACACTAAAACTCTGAGGCTGATGCGCATCTTCCCAACAATGACTCTCCGTTTTGCCGTTGCCCGTAGCGATCGTATCTTTTTTTATACGATTTACCGATTGCGCTAAAACGTCAAAAACATAGGCATTGGGGTCGTTTAAAAGCCCGGCACGAGCCATCAATAATGCGAACTCCTCAACATCATTAACGATAAAATCTCCGTGTTCATTGCGGTACATGAGGTAAGCATGGACGATTTTTTGTAAGCAATTCTGCGCATTAGCTCGGCGCGAACGTCCCATAACATCGCTCACAGAAGGCAGCACAAAGGTCATGAGGACGCCAATGATTGAAATGACGACGACGAGCTCAACGAGCGTGAACGCCTTTAGATGGCGACGGTCCATCTTTTTCTAAAATATTTTCGATTATGCAGCTTCGGGCGCGTCCTCTCCGTGCCCCTCAAAGTCAGGCTCTGCCTCATGCTCACCTTCGGATTCATCGACATCGGTAGCCTCTTTAGTACGGTCACCGATTCCTTGTGCAACAATACCGGAAGCTGACAAGATAACGCAAGTGCTCGGAAGTGTTTCGCGAATGTCATTGGTTTTCCCACCGTTCCACTTTACCAACAACCCCTCCTCTTCAGTACCGAGGTTGTCAAACCAATCGACGTGCCCGTCTAAAAATGCAATCCAGCCACCTTTGGCTCCGTAAACGCCTTCTTTTCCGGGCCATTTACCATCAACGGGTATACCGCGACTAAATGCAATCGGTGTTGTGGAGAAAGGCGCATTGGCGGGAACTCCGGCAACGAGGTAAACACTGAATTCAAGCTCTTGTCCGTCGATCCGCGTCCAGGCATCTGTTGAAGTCGCCGAAGGCTCTCCCTCTTTAACGATCGTATTTTGCTCAACGACAGAAGTTTGATTATCTCCAGAGAAGCAGTACTTATTGGGATCATTCAAGTAACCGCGACGCGCCAAAACGACGGCCCACTGGACACCATCTTGTGCGTAATCGGCCTCACCGTTGCTTTGCGTAATATCGCCCGGATGAATTGTTCGTCGTCCATCGAGATCATCATTGATGTACTTGTTATACGCTTGCGCAATCCCTTGGAGACATTTGTGCCCTTTTTGCTGATGTGCATTTTCCATCACACGTCGAACATACGGTACCAGTAGCCACACCAAAACTCCGATAATCGCGACCATCGCGAGCAGCTCCAGCACCGAAAACCCATCCTTCTTTCCCTGCCTTCTCATAGCTCGGCGCGCATTATGAGTTTCTTGATAAAAAAGTCAAAATATTTTTAATGCATCCGGGCACGCTGACGTAAAAATCGATCGACAGAGCCCAAATAATCTTCGTCTGTACGAATCGTTAGAACATCAATTCCCGCGCGACGTAAGTGCGTATCAATTGCTTGCTGCTCTCGGATTTGGTGCTGGGGATATATGTTTCGAATTGGTGCAGCGTGCGTATTGAATGTAAAAACTTCGCCCGTTTCTTGGTCTTCAAGAGAAATGAGTCCAACGTCAGGCAACTGTTGTTCGCGAACATCTTGTACCCGTAGACAAACGAGATCGTGTCGACGATTCGTGATTTCCAGTGCTTGAGTTAGCTCCCGAACGTCATTGATTTTCGCCTGAATAAAATCACTAAGCAGAAAAACAATCGCATGCCCACGTAAAATGTTGTTCAGGTAATGCATTGCATCCCCGATCTGTGTCCTTTTACCTTGAGGTTCAAAAAAAAGTAGCTCGCGAATCAGTCGAAGGACGTGCTTATGCCCTTTCATCGGGGGGATAAATTTCTCAATACGGTCCGAAAAGAGCAATAGTCCAACTTTATCATTATTGCGAATGGCGGAAAAGGCCAACAGACTCGCAAGTTCCGTAATCACTTCGCGTTTGCTGTAGTGTGCGCTGCCAAAATCTAAAGAACCGCTGACGTCAACAACGAGCATCATTTTCAGCTCACGATCCTCGCGAAATTTTTTGACAAATGGGCGCTCGGTTTTTGCAGTGATATTCCAATTAATAGAGCGAATATCGTCGCCAATTGCGTACTCCCGCAATTCCTCGAACTCAATCCCCTGTCCCTTAAAAATGCTCCGGTACGAGCCCATGAGGCGCTCGTCGATCAGGCGATTGGTCCGGATCTCGAGCTGTCGCACACGCTTTAGGACTTCGCGCGTTACCTGTGACTGGAATTCATCCTGCATCTAATCATGGCACCGGAACGGTATTGAGAATTTTCGTTACGATACTTTCAGATTTCACATTTTCCGCCTCCGCCTCGTAAGTCACAATAATACGATGTCGCAAAACATCCATGGCGATCGATTTTACATCTTGTGGAGTCACATATCCGCGTCCTTGGAGGAATGCCCAGGCCCGTGATGCCAGTGCTAGCGCAATCGTCGCGCGAGGCGAGGCGCCAAATTCGATAAAGCGGTCGATCGGCAAGCCAAAATCACTCGGCTTGCGCGTCGCAAAGACAATTTTTACGATGTACTCACCGATTTTCTCATCCATGTAGAGTTGGTCAAGTAACACACGCGACTGCATAATCGTCGCCGGATCTACAATGGGATGGACCGCAATATTCGGCTGATTTTTACCCATGACACCTAAGATCTGCTTTTCTTGTGTCATATCGGGATACTCCACGTTGAGCTTCATCAGGAAACGATCGACCTGGGCCTCAGGAAGCGGATACGTCCCCTCTTGATCAATTGGGTTTTCAGTCGCAAAGACGATAAAGGGTTCTGGTAGTGGATACGTCGTATCGGCAATTGTCACCTGTCGTTCTTGCATTGCTTCTAGAAGTGCGCTCTGAACTTTCGCCGGTGAACGGTTGATTTCATCCGCTAGGACAATATTAGCGAAAATGGGTCCCTTTTTGACCTCAAATGTTCCAGCACGCTGGTCATAAATGAGCGTTCCGATGATATCGGCAGGGAGAAGATCCGGCGTAAATTGAATTCTTTGAAAACTTGCTTGAAGCGCCGACGCCATCGTCCGGACCGTTAGGGTTTTTGCTAAACCTGGAACACCTTCCAATAAAATGTGGCCATTCACCAAGAGTCCAACGATCATACGATCAATGACATAGCGCTGTCCAACGATCACGCGCCCCATTTCGTCACGTAAAAGGGACACCCAACTTGAAGCTTCACGAATCCGATTATTGAGTTCCGATAAATTATCCGCCATGATTCTGCCATTGTATGATGCAAACCCTCTGCGCAGCGTAAAGTTAAATCCGCTCTATGAGGGAGTGTTTTTGTAAAAAACGTTATCTTTCTGAGGTAAAAAGATCAACCTCGTGAGGAAGCCCCAAAAAGGACCAGCCTTTCGCGGTCAATATACGTCCTCGAAGTGTACGCTGTAAATAACCCTCTTGGATTAGAAATGGTTCATGAACTTCTTCAAGTGTCTGTGGTTCTTCACTCACGGCAACCGCTAACGTATGGACACCAACGGGACCGCCCGCATAGTGGTGTCCCATGATGTTGAGAATTCGTTTATCGAGTTCGTCAAGGCCATGAGGGTCGATATCAAGGAGTTCTAGTGCCGCACGTGCTTCCTGGAGGGTTATGGTTTCTTTTTTCGATTGATGTGCAAAATCGCGGACAAATCGGAGTAAATTATTCGCGACACGCGGCGTTCCTCGGGAACGTCGAGCGATCTCTTCCGTTGCCTCCGCTTCAATCGCAATTCCCAGCAATTTGGCAGAACGCCGAATGATCTTAGAAAGTTCATTGACGTCGTAATAATCCAAACGTGATTGTAGCGTGAATCGGCTTCGTAGTGGTGCACTCAATAACCCCGTTCGTGTTGTCGCTCCGATGAGCGTAAATTTCGCAACATCGAGTCGGATACTGCGCGCGTTTGGGCCCTGATCAATCATGACGTCAATGCGAAAATCTTCCATCGCCGAGTAAAGGTACTCCTCTACCGTTTTTGCCAGACGGTGGATTTCATCGATAAACAAGATATCGCCGTACTCCAAGCTCGTCAACAATCCCGCCAAATCTCCCGCTTTTTCAATGACCGGACCTGAGGTAACGTGGACATTCGAGTGCATCTCTCCGGCTAAAATCATCGCCAACGTCGTCTTTCCAAGCCCCGGTGGGCCGCTCAATAAAATATGACTTAGCGGCTCATGGCGGTGACGTGCGGCACCGGTCATAATGCGTAATTTTTCGACAGTCCGGGCTTGCCCCGTAAAATCGCTCAATTGCTTGGGGCGCAAACCGGTATCGTTTACCTCGCTTTCCGAATATACTGTCAACGAATTGCCCATACTCTATGAGGATAACAGAAAACGCTCCGCTAAAATCGCTGCAGCGGCTCCCATGCCCGCTGCCGTAATCGCCTGTCGATAATGAGCATCGCAACAATCTCCTGCTGTAAATACTCCCGGAATTTCAGTTGCCCCGATCGACGTGAAATAGCCGTTCGCATCTAACGACAGTTGATCTTTAAAAATCGTCGTATTAGGGATATGTCCGATGGCTAAAAATACACCACTACACTGAAGATCCTGCTCCCGATCGCCTGAACGGACGCGCACGTGCGTTACCTTTTGATCGCCGCAAATTTTCAGCGGGACTGTGTTCCATAAAACTTCAATTTTGGGACTATTTAAAACGCGTTCCGCCATGATTTTTGAGGCACGAAATTGATCGCGCCGATGAATTATGGTCACCTTTGAGCAGAAATGGGTTAAAAAATTCGCTTCTTCGCAGGCTGAATCGCCACCGCCGATTACCACAACTTCGCGATTTTTAAAAAAAGCACCATCACAGGTCGCACAAACGCTCACACCCTTCCCTCCGAAACACTCACGTCCTCCACGGATATTTAACATTCGTGGTTCTGCCCCCGTAGCAATGATGGTCGCTCGATATTGGATTTTTTGATCGCCACAATAAAGGCATTTCTCGCGAAGCTCGGCACGATCTACATGGGCCGATAAAAAATGAGTACCAAAACGCTCCGCCTGTTGACGTAGGCGTTCCATCAGCTCGTAACCATTGATACCTTCGGGAAATCCTGGGAAATTTTCAATTTCTGAGGTCGTGGAGAGCTGTCCTAACGGTTGGTTCCCCTCGATGACCAGCGGTGCCAAGTTGGCACGTGCCGCATAGATCGCCGCCGTTAACCCGGCACATCCGCTACCGATAATGACCAGCTGCTCCAGCATAACTCTATCCATATATGAACCTTCAATGTCGACAAGTTTTTTCGAGTAGAGTTAAAACGCAAAACGTCGCGCGACTTGGCAGGCTTGAGAGCGAACCATCTGATCGACTGCTAAAATTTCCTCGAGAGTCGCGAAAGTTCTGTCATCGATTTTTTCGAGTACCGCATCCAGTATCTGAGGAATACTCAAAAAGGAAATCTTGTGAGCTAAAAAGAGTTCGACGGCAACCTCATTGGCCGCATTGTATGCAATGTGAAGACTTTGCTTTCGCCGAGCTACCTCATACGCGAGTCGCAAACAGGGGAATTTTTTTAGATCCGGCGCATAGAAGTGTAACGACCCTAGAAACGCAAGATCAAGCTTCTCGGATTGGGAAGCTATACCGCGCTCCGGGAAAAATAAGCAGGCACGTGCAGCATAAGCCATCGACGTCGGTGATAATTGCGCTAGTATATTTCCATCGACAAACTCAACCAACGAATGGACAACACACTCCGGGTGAACTAAAACTTCAATTTGTTCTGCTTGGACTTGAAAAAGATGCATCGCTTCAATGATCTCAAGACCCTTATTGGCCATTGTCGACGAATCGACCGTAATCTTGGCGCCCATAGACCATTTGGGATGATTTAAAACAATTTCTGGCGTCGCCGCCTCCATTGCTGAAACCGGTAAATTCCAAAACCTTCCTCCAGAAGCCGTCAGCTGCAATTTTTGAATTTCTCCTGTTTCGCCGCGCGTACACTGAAAAATCGCGTTATGTTCGCTATCAAGAGGTAAAATTTGTACACCTCGCTCCCGTGCACGTTGCATCACAAGATCTCCTGCCTCGACCAGAATCTCCTTACTTGCAAGAATAATATCTTTGCTGCGATCGATCGCTCGCAGCGTTGGTTTTAGGCCATCAATTCCTGAAATGGCGACAACGAGCGCATCAAAATCAAGCTCCGTAACCATCGCCATCAGTCCCGCCGATCCTCGATAAATTTTGCGATCGGAGGTAATATGAATCGTTTCATCGGTGATCGCGAGCGCCGAAATGTTGAACTCCAGCAACAATTCTTGCGCGCGGGTAACGTTACGCTGGCATGCAATTCCAACGACTTCAAAAAATTCTCGATGGGCAGCAATCTCACGTAAAACCGTCTGCCCCACTGACCCCGTGGCACCTAAAACAACGATTCGTTTTTTTTTCATGGCGTTCTTTTTGCGCGCGGTTTCTAGCACAGCATCACAACAATTCAATTCTTTTTTTAGCCTTTTTCACTTCCCTAAAATGCCGTTTTAGGCGATATTTTTTGAATTTATCGGTATTTCTCGGAATTTTTTAACAAAAATGAGTAAATTTTCTTGACATTAAAACAGAAACACAATGGATTTGCTCCACTATGGCGGCTAAAGTAAAGCCTTTGATTTTGGTAGTTGAGGATGATAGCGAGCTTTCAGACCTTATCGAGAAGCAGCTACGGGTTTCGGGCATGGACGCTCAAAAGTTTTATAATGCCGATGACGCCTTGAAATTCTTGCAGCGTTCCTTTTCAAATTTGATGCTGCTGGACTTAAACCTACCCGATAAAAATGGGCTCGACCTCCTCGAAGACCTGAAGAAGAAGAGTATTTCGATCCCGACGATCTTTATTTCGGGTGAAAATCGAGAAGAGATCAAAGTCGCGAGTTTAGAAGCTGGAGGGGATGATTATATGACAAAACCTTTCGGCCTAAATGAGCTGCTGTCGCGAATTGCCGCCGTACTCCGTCGCTCAGAGCGTTCTGGTGACACCCAATTGACTGCCAACGCTTCACTGACTGATGGTGTTTTTGAATTTTTAGGGACACAGGTTGACCCTAGTCGCCTTGAAATTCGCTTTCCTGATGGTTCAACAGAAAAAATCGGTCGTAAGGAGTTCGGAATTATTTCTTACTTTGCCCAAAACCCTCATCTTATTTTGAGCCGCAAAAGCATTATCCACAATATCTGGGGTGAACACGCGAATGTGAAGAGTCGTTCGCTGGACCAGTATGTCGTTAAATTACGCAAGCTGTTCCTAGCACACGGAATCAACACGGAAGATACGATTCGTACTTCGCATGGTATTGGGTACACCTATGCTCCAAAAGCGACATCAGCCCTACCTGTAGCACACTAAATCGCAAATTAATCAGTTTTCACCCTCGCTATTAGCTTGAAGGGGCGCTGGTAAGTCTTTGGCTCGATGCATGAGACAGGTTCTCGAAGAGGGAGCATTTTTTGATGTCGCAGTTATCGGTAGTGGTTTAGCAGGTTTAACGGCTGCTAACTACCTGGCGAAACTTGGTTTGAAAGTTGCAATTTTTGAGCAGCACTATGTTCTCGGGGGACTCGCTGCTTACTTTTCTCGAAAAGGACATATCTTTGATATTTCGCTGCACGGTTTTCCTGTTGGTATGGTTAAGTCGTGTCGCAAGTATTGGTCGCCGGAAATTGCCGAGAGCATCGTTCAGCTCAAGCGCATCCGATTCTCAAATCCGCAATTTGACCTCGAAACCACGTTTACGAAAGAGGATTTTACTCGGATTCTCATTGAAAAATTCCATATCGCACTCGATATTGTCGAGAACTTTTTTGTGACACTTCGGCAAATGAATTTCTACGATCACAACCCGCAAAAAACGAAAAATTTATTTGAGCAATTTTTCCCTGGACGCGACGATGTTCACCGCCTGCTAATGGAACCTATTGCCTATGCTAACGGGTCGACGCTCGATGATGAGGCGATCACGTACGGTATTGTTTTTTCCAACTTCATGAGCAAAGGCGTCTATACTTTTGAGGGCGGAACCGACGCGCTGTTAAAAAAGATGGAGAAAACGCTAACCGATAGTGGTGTTGTCATTTTTAAACGCCATAAAGTCGACAAAATTTTGATCAAAGATCAAAAAGTTCAAGGTCTTGTTGTTCAAGGAAAGCAAATTCAGTGTCGGGCAATTTTATCCAATTCGCACATTCTCAATACGGTACGTGACCTCGTCGGTGAAAGTCATTTCTCTGCTCCATTCATTCAAAAAATTCATAAGACGCGGATCAACAACAGTTCCTGCCAGGTTTATATCGGTATTCGAGAAAATGCGTCGATTGACGATGTCGGTGATCTCATTTTCACCTCGCACAATCTCCATTTTAGCAGCACCGAGTTGCGCGATTCCCATACCACGAGTCGGACATTTTCGTTTTATTACCCAAAGACACGGCCACAGAAAAAACCGATGTATTCGGTCGTCGCTTCGATGAACGCCAACTGGGATGACTGGGCGTCGCTCTCGGAGGAACACTACCAGCAGGAGAAAAAGCGCATTACGGAAGAATGCATCACACATCTGGAGTCATTTTTGCCTGATATCCGACAAAAGATTGATTTTACCGAGGCCGCGACACCCAAGACTTTTTATCGCTACACTGGTCACCCTTGCGGGACCTCCTTTGGAACAAAATTTGAGGGACTCGAGCTCTCGATGGAACTGCCGAACGAAGTTCAAGGTCTCTATCATGCGGGATCGGTTGGCATCATCATGTCTGGTTGGCTTGGCGCGATGAATTACGGTGTCATCGCTGCACATAAACTCGCGAGCTCTCTATAAATATGTTCCTGCGCCAAGCAGAACACCACTCTCATAAAACGCCGCAACTTGGCCCGGAGCCAAAGCCCGCTGTTCTGACTTAAAAGTAATAACAGCCTCGTCGTCGCCAATGCGTTCAAATAAAATTTCCTGATCCGGGTCACGGTAGCGCGGACGACAAGCAATAGTAGCGCGCTCTGGCAGTGGCCGATTGGTAAAACTTAGGTGGTGGATGCGGTATGTTTTTCCGTACAGCTTATGCTCTGACTCAAAAGCGACATGCAAGATATTATGTTCTAAATCCTTCCCCGTAACGACATAAAAATTACCATCGGAATTAGAAGGAATTCCGAGTCCGTGTCGTTGCCCAATCGTGAACTGATGAAGACCCTGATGCCGCCCCACAACTTTGCCATGGTTATCGATGATATCACCAGGTTTATTAGGGATAAAATGTGATAAAAAATGTTGAATTTTAACTTTTCCTAAAAAACAAATCCCTTGACTGTCCTTTTTTGCGGCAGTGCACAACCCCAACTCGCGTGCATAATGACGCACCTCCGTTTTTTTAATAAAATCGCCCAAGGGGAAAATCGCGCTCTGAATCTGTTTTTGTTGGAGATAGGCCAAAAAGTAGGTCTGGTCTTTTTCGCGATCTTCGGGAACGACGATATCGACTGTTCCATCACTATTCGCACGTTTTCGCGCATAATGTCCCGTCGCAATCATTGTACCGGAATCAAGTACGCTTTGGAGCGCATCGAATTTGATAAATTGATTACATAAAATGTCGGGATTTGGGGTCCTTCCATTTTGATATCCCGCCAATAAAGGATCGACAACGAATTCTTTGTAGCGATCGATCATATTGACGATTTTAAAGGAAATTCCTAGCTGGGTCGCGACTTTTCGGGCATCTTCTGCATCTTGCCGCCAGGGGCATGCACCGATAGGATAAACCGCATCGTCATTGTGCCACGTTCGCATGTAGACCCCCGAAATATCGGCATATTGCTGCTGAACCAGCCAGGCCGCGACCGAGCTGTCCACTCCTCCCGACATCGCTACAGTCACGCTACTCATGATGCAAATCCCACAAAATCTTTTGTACAGCGGCGACCGGGAACTCAACTTGGTAAGGTGTGCCACGAAGTTTCCCATAAGCTTTGTGCCCAACAATAAAAAAAGTCCATGAGTACTTTTCGTTGATTAGGACTTCAAAATTTTCGCTGCTATTCGCATCGATCGGTTTTTCTGGTGCGATCCCTATCGGACGAAGTGATCGAAAATCGTCCAGAATTTCTTGCGTATGTTCGGAAGAAACAAGTTTTGTTGCTCCCTGCGTATCTGATTGAAATGCGCCCCAATGTCCCCCTTCATCTTGGACAAATATCAAGGTTTTTTTAGAAAGATGAAACTGCAGGGATTGCGGTGTAGGCAATAGCTTTTCCCAGTCAATGAGTGCAACTTGCGGATTGCCTAAAAGATTATCTTTGTCCGGGAAATCAACGGTAATGGCAGAAGTTTCGAGCCACGCTTTGCGCTGGCCGGAATCTGAGGAGCCGAAGTAGATTGTAAAAGCGCGTCGCTCTCGGTCTTTTAAAGTCACCGTTAATGCAACCTCCCTCATTTCAGAATTAATCGCTGAAAGATTCGGCAACCATTCTAGCGTAGTCCATTGTTTCAGGAAAGCTTCAATTTGGTCCCCATCGGCTGGAATTTCGTAAGGCCTTACAAAATACCAAATTCCCCGATCTCGTTTAGCGAAAACGTAGCGCTTGTTCTTCGAAAAATCCTCAAAAATAATTTTTTGAATACCGTCTTTTTCTAAGGGGCAGCGAGCTCCTTTGAGCCAAAAATAGGAATTCCAATAGCGATCCCATCTACTCGACTGTGATAACTCAGTACAAGGTTCCTTCTCTTTAGTTGTCTCAATGATTTTCCCTTTATTGGATAATTGTGTATACGTATTTTCGGGAAAGGTTCTGTGACTGTTTTTCAATGTACTCAAAAACTCGCGAACGGCAAAAACGTTTGCTGGCCAGATAAATGGATCAACTAAGTTCCAGGAATTTTCCTGCTTTTCTAAATCAATTTTCGAGTTTCCCCTTTCAAGGACAATACGGTCGATGCCCGCTTCAACGTATAATTTGGACGAAAATTTTTCTATTTTGTGTTCAGAGAAACCGCGAAATAAAAACCAATTGGCCGCCAAACTAAGGATCAAAAGTCCTAAAAAAAGGCCTATTTTGATAATTTTCATTTCCGTTTCTGCTGAGAGTTTTTCGCAATAGAAAATCTAACCAACAGGCACAGTACTAGTGATAACAATCCAACAATAATGCCTTTACAATCGGAATCTTGGAGCGAGAACTTGTAGTCGCAGGGAGTAGACTCATGGCCTAGTTTCCTATCTTTTTCCAACATGATATCGACAAGTGCATTCATAAACGCTCGATTCCCCAAATCATTAAAGTAGCGATTTTCGACTAAGTTAGAACTTCCCATAACGAGCAATTTCCCTTCACTACCACGTGTTCCCACGGGGGCGGAAAGCATGGCAAGTACCTTGGAGTCTTCATTTTCTGAGTTCAAATCTTGGCTTTCGCATTTCTTCCTTTCATCACCCAATAATAAAAGTGGCATTAATTGATGGCCGGTGGATTTTTCAGGACTATGATCTGTGCGGAACCAGTAGCTCTGGGGCAATAGAACTGACAATCCTTGGAGTTGCTGCAATTTCGGGTAGTCTCCAAAGTTTTTTACTAAAAACTCCCCATTGAGGTTAAAAAAATTGTCAGACATTTGTGGTTTATCAATGATTCCTTCTCCTCGAATATCATGTTCCTCGAGAAGCTCTCCAAAACCGCACATACACGGTGGCGATAATAATAACAAAACGCGACCACCATCATGAAGAAATTTTTGTAAAATTATTAATTCCGATTTCGAGAAATTTACCTTAGAGCCGGCAATAATCAATAGTGTATCATCAACAGAGAGTGCATCCAAAAGTTCCGCTTTTTTAATTTGATAGCCCCTTTGCTGAAGGCTGATCTTCCATTCAGAACCGCCAAAATACGGGTGCACGCTCTCGGGATCCAATTCGCCATGTCCTGAGGTGAAAAGGATTTTTTCAGATCTACGATGGACCCAGTCCATTATAGAACCCAATAGGACCGATTCGCCGCAAAATCCCCCATGGGTGTCAAAAAAAGTTTCCGACGGCAACGCGCGCTGATCGCCTTTGTAAGCCAATAAAACCTGGTTACGGGTGATCAATCCGAAACGGGAGATCAGGTCCTGTAATATGCGCGGCTGTTTAATAATATCGATAAATGTGAATTGGATTTTTTCTGGAGCGGTGCATTGGTAGGTTTTCCATAAATATCGCAGATTTTCTACAAATGGTGAAACGTCTTCATAAAAAACATATATCTCCAATGGTTCTTCAAGCGACTCTAAAACCGTTTGTAGTGTGGATTCTTCTGTCGCTGTTTTGAGAGACCTTTGAAGATTAAAGGAGTACCCATATCGCTGACCGAGCTGATAAAAACAGAGCCCACAGGAAATCGCCAGGATCGCAAAAAATAGTTTTTTAAAAAAAATCCCCCAATGCTTTATCGCTCCCCTCGCCATATCGATCGCGTCTTTTAAATGGAACTTTATTCGGGACGAAACCCGCCACGACCGGCTTGAAGATGTAATATTTCGCCATTCATAAGCTCGATCTCTAACACTTCACCGCGATCGTAATAAACAGCAATGGGCTTTTGATAGGTGATATTTTTCTGCTCACCGGGTGCCAGCGTTCCCGTGAATACATTCTCTCGGCTCTCCTCTTCACGGACCATCACACGCACGGTGTCTTTGGCATGTAATCTCAACTGCTTGGGCTCCTCGTTGACGACGGCGCTTTCCGAAGCCCTGTTTTCAAAGACGGCGCTTTCCGAAGCCCTGTTTTCAGAATGAGAGGAAATTTTATTAAAGAGCAGCCCCAAGATTCCGAGCAACAAGATAACGCCACCGGCAATACCCGCAATTTTCAAGATCTTTTGGCGATTGATGACGATTTTCGAAGTCGGTTTTTTAGCATGGGGATCTTCCAAAACATCGTCAGTGAAAGATGTTTTAATGTTTTCAAGGTTACGTTCGAGCGCTGCTTGCTGATCGCGCTTTGTCGCTTCAATTGTCGTATGATGCCGTTGGGCCTCCATGGTCTCAAAAGCGGGTACAGGACACATCGCCATCATCTCGGGAACATCAAGCCCCAGAAAATCGACATAGGATTTATAAAATCCGCGCTTGTAGATATCCGGTAGGTCGAAATCGAATGACCCATTTTCAATCGACTCCAAATAGTCAACCTTAATGCGGACCGCCTCTGCAACGTCATCCAGGCTCACCCCCTTCTGCTCACGCGCTTCCTTTAATCGACTTCCGAACCCCTCGCTCATCGTGCTCATCTTGAAAAGTTTTACCGACACTTACAACGCATTTTTACGATCCGACAAGCCCTAAATGTGGGGAACGGCATCAACCAGCAACCGCGTGTACGGATGGACGGGATTTTGGCAAATCGCTTGCGGTTCACCGAGTTCTAAAAAGCGACCGTGGCGCATGACGATCATGGTGTCACAAAAATGGGCTACAACTGCGATATTGTGCGCAATCCACAAGATCGCCATATTGTGCTTATGTCTTAGATTATCCAAAAGCGATAAAATCCGTTTTTGCACTAATACATCGCAGGCGCTAGTCATCTCATCGCAAATCAAGACCTCGGGGGATACTGCAAGCCCACGGGCAATTGAAATGCGCTGACGTTGTCCCCCACTTAGTTGTACGGGGTATCGATGGAGCAAGGAAGAATCGAGCTCAACGGATTCTAATAACGCTCCGATACGCAATGCCGTTTCTTTGGCGGTTAGGCGAAAATGGATTTTTAGGGGTTCTCTAAGAATGGCCTCCACGCTCATCGTCGGATCAAGAGCATCGGAAAAATTTTGGGGAATGATCTGAAGGCGGCGACGATAAGGGAAAAACTGTCGGTCGTTGAGCGCTTGCACTTCCTTCCCATCCGAAATAATTTTTCCTGAAGTAGCCGGAACAAAGTGTCCAATCGCTTTGATGAGGGTCGATTTCCCGCTGCCGCTTTCCCCAACAATTCCTAAAACTTCGCCACGCTTGAGCGTTAAAGAAACATCATTGACAGCACGAATTGACCTCGATTTCCAAAACCGCCATCCAACGCGCTGACGATAATCGACGACCAGTTTTTGGACTTCTAAAATGGCTGTGCTTCTCACCTATTGATCCAATCAAATGAGAAGTTCACATTTTTCAATCCAAGGTAACGCAAACTTGACCTTTAAGCACGGGTTCGCACTTATTAACACCGCTATGACAAATCAACACGTCGATCTTGATCGCATCATGCAACTCTGCCGCATCGAGCTTACCGACGACGAAAAAAAGACCTTAACGCAGCAACTCGACACCATGCTCCACTATTTGGACCAAATTCAAGAAGTCGATATCGAAGGCGTCGAACCACTGTATCACTCTGTGGAGGCCTGCGACGTTTTACATAACGATATCCCTGGAGAAAATTTTTCAGTTGATGAGGCCTTACAAAACGCTCCGGATACACGAGAGCACCAAATTACCGTTCCCCGTATTGTTGATTAGTTAATTTTATGGATTCACTTTTTTATCAGTCCGCCAACACATTATCGGAACAGCTCGCGCTCGGAAAAATCTCTTCCGTTGAACTGACTCAAGAATTTCTGCGCCGCATTGATACGGTCGAGCCCAAGGTACAGGCATTTCTCAGCATCGACCGTGAAAAATCACTCGCAGAGGCGAAGGCCTCGGACCAGCGCCGCGCACAAAAGGCAACCCTAGGTCCTTTAGATGGTATCCCTGTTGGAATCAAAGACCTGATTGCCGAAAAAGGACAGCCTCTGACGTGCGCCAGTAAGATTTTGGAGCATTACATCAGTCCGTATGATGCGACAGTTATCGAAAAGCTCCACGCTGCGGGCGCGGTTTTATTAGGTCGACTGAATATGGATGAGTTTGCAATGGGCTCTTCTACTGAAAGCTCGGCATATCATAAAACCTATAACCCTTGGAACTTAGCGCATGTTCCAGGTGGCAGTGGCGGTGGTAGTACGGCCGCTGTAGCTGCAGGTGAATTGCCCTTAGCGCTCGGCTCTGATACCGGAGGCTCTGTTCGGCAGCCAGCAGCTTATTGTGGCATTTACGGGTTAAAGCCTACATATGGCTTAATTAGCCGCTATGGTCTCTCGGCGCTGACGAGTTCCACGGACCAGATTGGTCCCAATGCGCGTGAAATCCGTGATCTTTGCTTATTATTACAGGTACTTGCGGGTCATGATGATCGCGATTCGACAAGTTATCCTGCCGATATTCCAAATTATCTTCAAAGCCTCAAAAATACCCAGCCTTGTCGGATTGGGATTCCTAAAGAGTATTTTGGAGAAGGTCTTTCTGCCGAGGTTCGAGAATCTATTGAAGCCGCCATTGCATTTTACCAGCAAAATGGCTACACGGTTATCGACATCACTTTACCGCATACGCGTTATGCAATTCCCGTATATTATGTCGTTATGACAGCAGAGGCTTCTTCGAACCTTGCGCGCTTTGACGGCATCCGCTATTCGCACCGCAGTACCGAGGCGACAAATGCGATCGATATCTATCTTAAATCCCGGGAAGAAGGCTTTGGCCCCGAGGTTAAACGTCGAATTTTGTTGGGAACCTTTGCACTGAGTAGTGATCATCGTGACGCCTACTACATGCGCGCTCAAAGAGTTCGTACGCTGATCCAGAGGGATTTTCTACAGGCCTTTCAAGATGTCGATGTTATCTTAACGCCAACAGCGCCATCAACGGCTTTTAAATTCGGTGCCAAATCAAGCGATCCACTGCAAATGTATTTAGAGGATATCTGTACAGTCTCAGCAAGCCTCGCGGGATTTCCTGCATTAGCGGTTCCGTGCGGGTTTGGAGGAAATAACCTCCCGATTGGGTTTCAACTTATTGGTAACTTTTTCCAAGAGTCCACCTTACTTGCGACGGCCCACGTTTTTGAGCGCGAACACGACTGTGTCCGCAAACACCCCGAATTATAAAAAACTTTTACCGAGAATAAAAAACGCCCGCAGGTGCGGGCGTTTTTTGTGTAGACTACATACAGTCCACGTAACGTGCAATAGATTCGATTTTCCACGCTGAGGTTTTGTCGCCGATTTTAACCTCGACTTCATCACCAAGTGTTCGCGAAAGCAATGCGTGTGCCAGTGGTGTTTTGTAGGAAAGAATATTGTTATCTGGGTCGCTGTCCCAAGCTCCGAGAATCGCATACTCTGCCTGCTCATTAGAAGCCACGGAACGTAAACGAACGACCGTACCGATACCGACAGCATCATTGCTTGCCTCCGCAAAATCAAAGACCTGCGCCCGCTTGAGATCGGTCTCCAATTGGTCACGACGCGAAAATAAAATTTCCTGGTCTTGGCGTGCCATCTTGTACTCGGAGTTTTCGCTCAAATCACCGTGCTCACGCGCAATCTCGATCGCTTTCTTATTGGCTGGAATCTTTTCATTGATAAGCGATTCGTACTCTTTTTTCTTCGCATCGAAACTCTCCTGTGAAACAATGAGCGACAAATCGGCACCAGGATGTTCGACAATTTTTTCTGAAATCAGGGACTGGAGCGAGGGGAATTCCTTAATAAAGCGCGCAAAGAGGAGTTTTTTCGTTAATGCATCAAACCACTGATTTTGCATGAGCATTTGACACAAATCACGCGCATTTTCTTCACTTGCATCTGATAAAAGATCACGAATCAGGTTCCGATCCTCACTAACAAGTTCCGCCAGCGGGATACGTTTTGAAGAAGTATTGGCAAGGGCATCCGCATCGATTGCAAGAAAAATAGCCTTCAAAAGTTGATACCCGATGAGTTTTTCGGAAATGACCTCCGCAAATTTCCGTACGTGACGGTTCTTAATGATCCAATGAAGAATGGGCGACTTCAGTGAACGTTCATTGAGCCAACGGACAAAACAATCGCGCAAAAAGTCATGACAACCCCGCTCACAGAGAAACAATACACACTCATTGGTAAATTTTCCCCGACTATTGCGCAACAAGTTCGCACAACGGCTCTCCCATTCATCAGGAAACGCATAGGTCACTAACAACAAAAATCGATCGTAATAGGAAGGCGGAAGTTCTTCAATCAACTTACCTAAATTATTGCAGTCGCGGATGATCGATTCGGGCGTCGGCTCAAAATACTCTGTATCATCACCTGTGATTTCCGCTAAATCATTACGCACCCAGCAACAAACAAGCTGCTGTGCCGTCGAAAGCCGCTTATCGTTTGACGTCAAAACTGCATTAAGGTCTTCGACAATGCGTTTAATCTCGTCAGCAATTGCTTCTTGATGCTCAGGCAATAAGGTGAGGATTTTTGCCGCGATCTCAATTTTTTTAGTGGGGTCTTTGTAAATTTGAAGTTGCTCGAGGATATCATCCTCTACGCTCACGGGTTGCTCACGCAACGTATAGGTATTAGAACGCTTCGGTGATGCGATAATCAACGGATCTTTTGCCAGTAATTTCTTAGTATTCGTCCACCAGCGCCGAAAACCGCTTTCGCCAATAATACGCTTAAATACAAACTCGATTTCGCTGAGCGCAAGCTCCTTACGCGGATTTTCCTCAATAAGGGCACGCAGCACTTCTAATGGCTCTTTTTTGACATGATCCACGACTTCTTGAGGGCGGTCGTGAAACTGAACGAGTATATGATCTTGCGGCAAGATCTCGAGCTTTCGTGCGCAAAAAACCGGATCCATTGCGCGCTCTGTTCCATCCTCAAAAACGATTTTTAACTTGTTTGTCGGGGCGTCATAGGAATGAATCTTTCCTAGTCCCCAACTATGGTGTACACAATAAACCCCTTCGTCGATTCGCTCTAATTTTTCCAGTTCTCGATCAAGGAGCGGTTGTTTACGAGCGATTTGCTCGATTATCGTCTTATCCATCTCGTCTATTTCTCCGCGCCTAGTTTCTTATCTCGTAGGCACCGCTGTCAATTATTTTCTAATTTTCATGCAATTCTTAAGCCTCATCATTTGGTCGCTACTTTTCAAATTAACGAATTTTTTTATGCTTAAAAACGATGGGAATGGCGCTACAGCGTTTTTTAGATCACGTATTCCCGCGTTATTGTTGCTTTTGCGGAGAACATCTCCGACAATCAATTTTTCGGTATCTTTGCGATGCTTGTGCTGCGCAACTTATTCCCATTCGTGAACCTATCTGTAAGCGCTGTGGGCATCCATTAACTTTCGATGCTTCCTGTCCTCGATGTGCACGTTACACTTTTGATTTTGAACAGCTACGCTCGGCATTCCCTATTACTCGCTATAGCCGGCAACTCATTCATAACCTGAAGTACAAAAACCAAACTCATCTCGCTTCCGATTTGGCACAGCTCATGCTTTGCAATCCCCTCATGAAAGATTTTCTGCAAAACGGTATTCTAGTCCCCGTCCCACTCCATTGGCGACGCTATTTTTGGAGGGAATATAACCAAAGCGAGCTCCTAGCACGTGCACTAGCGGCCATAGAACCTTCGATTTCCGTACGACTTTTATTAAAAAAGGCTCACCACACACGTCCGCAGGTAGGGCTTCATTCCCAAGCGCGCCAACAAAACGTTAAAGGATCTTTTCGGCTGAATACAAAAATCGCGATCGATCGTCAGGCAAAAGTTGTTGTTATTGATGACGTCCTAACAACAGGAGCAACGATCAATGAGTGCTGTCAAACGCTCAAACAAAACGGCTTTCAACACGTTTATGCGGCGACCTTTGCACAAACCGTCCGTTTTAAAAACTCGTCTCTTAATTAATTTTTTACATCATCGATCCTATGGCATCTGCCCTCGTTGGTTTTGATGGTTTTGTCGATCACATTTTCCAGGTAGTCGATCAGCGCCATGGTACGGGTCAGGATTTTGAAAAAGTCCGTTCAATTTCTGCTTTTGCCCAACGCATTACCCGTGCTGCCGGGAAAAGTACCAACATTGAACTCTACCCCGTTGAGACAAGAATAGGTGGCAATGGGCCAATTCTCGCCCAAGCGCTCGCGACCAACGGCCTTCACGTCGATCTTATCGGAACGCTCGATCACCCGATTTTCCAAACGCTATCCCCAAAAATCCAGCAATATTCGTTAGGCGTTCCTGGGGTCACGAATGCGCTCGAATTCGACGACGGCAAACTGCTTTTAGGCGTTACACAACCCATGGACGCGGTTACACAATCTCATGTGCTTAGGGTTCTACCATCTTTAATGCATGATCTCTTCTGTTTCACAAACTGGACAATGATTGTCCAGATGAATGATATTGTCCAAAAACTCTTACCACAACTGCCACAAAACGCGCTTTGCTTTTTTGATCTCGCTGACCCAGAAAAACGCTCTCCAGAAGATCTCTTGCAGTTTTTTGAAATTGCCCTCCATCCTCACATGATACTAGGCCTCAACCGCAAAGAAGCGGAACATATTTTATCGATTCTCCATAAAAATACCGACGCGGATCTCACGACTATGGCCAGCACACTTCAAAAACACCTCCCCTTTCAAGAAGTTTTTATCCACGACACACGTTCTTGCGCGGCGAGTAATGGCGAGATGGATGCCTTTATTGATGGAATTGCCGAGAATTTTTACGTCGAATCCCCTAAAACAACAACCGGTGCCGGCGACCACTTCAATGCGGGGTATCTCACCGCGCGTCTCCAAGAACAATCACTCATCAAGGCCCTCCATCATGGCTTTCAAATCTCCAGCCACTTTGTCCGGACAGGCGAATGTCTATCCCCTGGTGAGTAAGCGTTCCTGGACTTCTTTGGTAATTTGCAACCACTCGAAGCGCCATGAAAATAATTCCCCAGGCGAAAGCTTTAGACCTAGAAGATCCGGTAATGTCATCATCAACGCTCCCGCATGCGTTTTTCGTAAAAACTCATCAGAGGACTTAGGAACTGTACCACTCGGCATCACATAATGACTCGTATAAACAATGTTACGCGGACTGTAATGCGATTTTTGATTATCTGTCGATAAAACCGCACTGCCGAGCTCCAGTTGCCGAATCGCACGGTCTTCAATAAGTTTTTGTTCGAAGAAATCACTCGCAATGAAATTATTCGTCTGTAGAGCTTCTCGAACACTCAAAAAAAGCTCTTGATCACTGGTCGGGACTCGTCGATGCCCCGAATCATTTACGCCGAATTCATCACACTCAAAGAACATATGAAAGTGTTCTAAATTCACGAGGTCGATGTTTTGCAATTCCCGACGGAAACGATTGATCCAAAAGCGGTAGCGATCTGCCTTGGTCCGCGACCACCGGTACTGCGGTGCCTGAAAAATTTTTCCCTCTGGGAGTAACTTTGATGATAATAGCCCTGGTGCAGCTTGGATCGCTCCTTCATGATCAACGAAAAATAAATCCGGATTACTCCAAACTTCATAACTATCGTGCGCAACCGATACCGGTACCGAAAGAATCATCCGAATACCTGCGTAATTGGCTGCACTACGGACACGTTCCCAGTGACGTGCCAAGAGGAACTGTAAGATTTCATGGCGCAAGACGGGCTCACGAAGCTGTTTTTGTGTCTTTTCTAATGAAACAGGATCCCCTTGCCGTAACGCCTCTGGCCAAGCATACCATGATGTTTGTAGTTCATCTTGCAACGTCCGAAAGAGCGCAAATCTCCCGAGCCAGCGCTGGTTAAATTTTTTAAAACGCATGAAGGCCGCTAACAACTCAGCAGATGCATTGGCTTCGAAACCATTGGCCACTTCTGACAATAATACACGTCGACAATTTAAGATCTCATCGCGCGACTTTTTTTCGATTTGTTGTTTAAAATCCTCTAATCGTTCGGGTGCTACTAGCCCTTCATCCCGTAACCAGGCAAAAGAAATTAAATCCGTATTCCAACCGTAGGAGGTATTGGCAAAAAAGCGTTCAAAATCTACAGTTTCACGAAGGGATAAAATGTGCCATAATCGTTGCCCCGTTTCACTAAGAAACCGTATCCATTTGAGCGCGTGTGGACCGAGTTCGCCAATCCCGTATGATCCCGGCAACGAGGGAATGTCGAGGAGTATGCCCTTTTCTCCGTGAAAAAGTTTACAACGATCCTCAATACAGCGACCCCCTCCCCAATCCATGGGCTCTAGTCAATTTTTTTTAGAGCCCACGGCAATC
>CAMWJR010000004.1 GCA_947174645.1 uncultured Verrucomicrobiota bacterium
GGACAGAGCTTCGAAAGATTCCGATACGCATCGATCAGATCCTCGCGAAATCCTTGCGGATGCGGCGACGTAAAGCGAATGCGCTCAATTCCCGCAATTTCCTGAATCCCTTCTAAGAGCTGTACAAACGGACTTTTCCCATGTCCTACCAATCCACCGTAATGATTGACAATCTGCCCTAAGAGCGTCACCTCCTTTGTCCCACGCTCCGCAAGCCATTGAATTTCCTGAAGAATCTCCTTCATCGGACGATACCGCTCGGGTCCACGCGTTTTCGGTACAATACAGTACGCGCAATGCATATTACACCCCTGCATAATCGAAACATACGCCGATATGGGAACATGCTCCGGATCATGGGCTTGTGCAAATACCGCATCAATCTCGCCATAATCCGTTTCGATAAAACGTTGCTCCGGATGACGACGAAGTTCTGCTAAGAGTTCCGGGACCTTTGCGATATTACTTGGCCCCACAATTAAGCGTACTTGAGGAATTCTCTTCAATAAGGAAGCACCTAAATTCTGGGCCATACAACCTAAAATTCCAATCACCGGCGCATGTGCTGTACGCCCAAGGAGATTCGATTTCCCAATGGCCTTGAGCTCCGACTGCTCGCGAACACTACAAGTGTTCAGTAAAATAATAGCCGCATCGGTCTCCCGATCGACGAGCTGATAACCCGCTTGCCGTAAGACAGCCGCTAACGCTTCCGACTCACGTTCATTCATCTGACAGCCGTACGTCTTGATGTAGACCGTTTGCTCCATACGGCGACCGTGCGATAATTCCCGCACAGGTAAAACAAAAATTCCTGGCGTTCCTGCCGAGACTCGAACTCGAATTTTCGGTTCCGGAGACCGATGTTCTATCCATTGAACTACAGGAACTTGCCCGTCTGAGCGTGTGAAGTTTCCCGGCTAGTCAACGGTAATATTGCGCTTGCCGGAGGATTCCGAGCGCCTTTATTATTTTTATGCAACGTCGGGTGACACGTCCGGTTCGAATCGGAAATTTTATGATTGGAGGCAACCATCCGATTCGCGTTCAGTCGATGACCAATACGCCAACGGAAGATGTTTCAGCTACTGTCCATCAGATTCACCAGTTAGTTGACGCGGGATGCGAGATTGTTCGTATTGCGGTTCCAAACCTAAATTCTGTTACAGCGTTAGCTGAAATTCGCAAGCAATCAACCAACATTCCACTAGTCGCCGATGTTCATTTTTCCACAACCATTGCCCTCGCGTGCCTTCCCTTTGTCGACAAAGTACGGATCAATCCTGGTAATTTTCATCCGAATCGCGATGTTCTTAAAAAACTATTTACGCGGGCTAAACAGGAAGCAAAAGCGATACGACTGGGAGCGAATTGGGGATCCATCGATCGCATGTTGCTCGCTCAATGGGGACATTCCACAGAGGCAGTTTATCAAAGTTTTTTGCCCTTTCTAGAAGCCGCACACGCAGTCAATTTTCAGAACCTCGTTCTTTCATTTAAAGCCAGTAATGTTCCGATGACCGTGACCATTATCCGGCAGCTGGTCGAAAAGCTGGATGCAGCAGGTTATAATTTTCCATTTCACCTCGGTGTCACCGAAGCGGGCAACGGCGCTATGGGACGAATCAAGGGAGCGATCGGAATTGGCAGCTTACTATTAGATGGCATCGGCGATACATTGCGCGTCTCCTTAACCGAAAATCCGGTTCAAGAAATCGCGGTTGCTTACGACATCCTCCAGGCGACACAACGACGCATTTCACAAACAGAATACATCGCCTGTCCGAGCTGCAGCCGGACTTCTTTTGATATTCAACGGGTTTTGGGTGAACTCAAGGCGCAAACAGCAACGCTCAAAGGGATGAAAATTGCCGTCATGGGTTGCGTTGTCAACGGACTCGGCGAGCTCGCGGACGCGGACTTTGGCTGTGTCGGCGCTGGTCTCGGCCACGTCAACCTTTATGCCCACGGACGGTGTGTGAAAACAAATATTATTGAAGCCGATGCGGTAAGGGAACTGCTGCAGATCATCGTCACACACGAATAAGTCAGGCAATCCACTTGACAAACGGTACTGCACCGGAAAGCTCCACGGATGCGTTTCTCGTTATCCATCCCAGAAATCGAGGCAATTGTAAACCCTGTTCGCACCGACGGCTCTTTTGACGGCACAATTACGGCAATCGCTGGACTTTCCGAAGCCAAATCCGGTGAATTGTCATTTCTTGGCAACCCGAAATATGCCCACGAAGTCGAAGCATCGCGAGCCTCAGTTTTGCTATTGCCTGCGAATTTTGCCTACGTACCGAAGAAAGATCAACGAATTTTCTTCTGCCAAGATGCTTCTGTGGCACTCGCGAAAATTTGCCACGCATTAGAGCTCCAACGCTCGAAACGCGACCCTGGGATCCATCCAACGGCGGTGATTCATCCGACGGCAATTCTTGGAGAAGACGTTGCGATCGGGCCACACGTCGTCATCGAGGCCGAGGTTCACCTTGGCAGTCACGTCACAATCGGCGCGGGTTGCTTCATCGGCGAACGAACGACGATCGATGAATACTCCCGACTATTTCCAAATGTAAACATTATGCCCGATACCATTCTCGGTAAGCGCGTTACGGTCCACTCCGGTGCTATCATCGGTTCCGATGGCTTCGGTTTCGCACCCATTGCTGGAAAGTGGGAAAAAATTCCACAAATCGGCAACGTCATCTGCGAGGACGACACCGACATTGGCACTAACACAACGATCGATCGTGCACGTTTCGCTTCGACGGTTATCGGTCAAGGAACGAAGATCGACAACCTCGTTCAGATCGCCCATAACGTCAAAATCGGTAGGCACTGCATCATTGTTTCTCAAGTTGGCATTGCCGGTAGCACAACACTCGGTGATCACGTTGTCGTTGGCGGACAAGTCGGCATCGCAGGCCATCTACACGTTGCGGATGGAACTCAAATCGGTGCACAATCCGGCGTCGCGCAAGACACTGAAAAAGGCTCTAAATTGCTCGGCTCTCCTGCAACAGATTTCAAAAGTGCCCTCAAGCAATTCGCCTGTATCACCCGACTGCCAAAAGCGCTCGATCAGCTCAAGAAAATCCTCAAAAAGTAAAAACGAAGTCGATATCCCGTTAAGACTTTTGGTTTGAACTCTGGGGCTTTTTTGGCTTCGGGGTTGTTTTTATTTGAACAGCCGCCTTCCTCTGAGTCGCAACTGGTGAAGTTTTTTCATCAGTTACAAAAGAACGCCATTGGACTTTTCTGAGAAGATTTTCGTGCGCGCGTTCTTTCTGTTCGCGAGCTATTTTGGGGTCTTCCAGTTCCCGGAATTGTTTCGGCATCGAGATATAGCTGCGTCCAATAACCCAAGACAAACTGTCTACCTTTTGTTTAGCTTTATCCCGAACCTGGGGCATAGCCGCAAGTTTGGGCACAACGGTTCTTTCAATATCTGCAATAACTCCAACAGCATTGTAGCGCTCCAATCCTCGTCGACTAATATGAGGGAAGACTTGGGCCAGCACATCGAACATACGCCACAGATCTATGCCTTCCATTTTGGTTTTAGATTTGTACATTGACGTAAGTACATTATGTGTGTTTTTCATTGCCTCCAGTATTTCGCCCGGCTGCGCGTTTTCTAATCGCTCGAGGTTCTGACCTAAAGGGCTAGCCTCGCGATCGTGCTCCGCAGCTACTCGGGAATTCCCCTTTCTAGTTGCGCAACTCGCGCTGGGGTTAACGCCTGCGGACCTCTTGCGACTTCCGCTGTCTGCGTCTGCATCGCCAATTATTCCTATAAGTGCAACTACGACCGTTGCAACCTTTTGTAAGACTTTCTGATTCATTATTGCCCGTAGCCAATCATCATTTTTGAAAAAATGCAAGACATTTTTAAATCATTCGAAATTAAATCAACGTCACGAAATTTTGAAGTACTCGGAGCAACATAGAAATTTTCCGCCAGAACAAGGATACCCAACACAACGGACAACACCATACTGTTTAATAAATAGAAATTCACGTATGTTCTTTCCCAACCATGAAAAGCCATTCGATAACCAAAAATTTTGCAGAGCTCCTCATCGCAATAAACGCTGCCAATGTAAATGTAAAAATTTTTCGGCCTCATATTGAAACCAGATAGGGGTCACCAGACGAGTGAAATTTAATCTACCAAAAATATCAACAGCAATCGGCATTACTCCTCTACTGGTTCGCTACCTGATTTTTCGATTTCCTCAAGCTCCATATGTGATGCACACGAAATTAACACACTACATATTTTGTCATATATCACAGGGAGATCTTCCACATTGAAAATTTCCTTCTTTTCCGAGATACAAATCATTACATCGTTTAGTTGTTGCTCGAGACATTGGTCCTGTTCATCAGAACGGTCTGGTCGCCTCAAAAGATTTTTGGATAATTTGAGCAATTTTATCATTTTTTCCGTATCAACATGAATTCCTTTTTGCCGCATCGTTTCCAACAAATCGGTTATCCGCTTTAACGAATCAGAAATCCGTATGTCGTAGTCTGAAGTAACCGTCTCTGCTTCCTTGAAAAATGCTTCGACATATTCTTCAAAAACTACGTTCAAACCCTGAACATTTGACTCAGCTCCTTTCTCCGAACATGGAACTCCTGTCGTAGAAATCCCAGACGCCTGGAGATGAGGTATAGCCACGAAGAACAGTACCGATATTATCGTCGTTTTCATCATTTTATTTCCTCTTGAAATAATCAGCAGCGAATCACCTCCTCTTCAAAATTGCAAGAACTTTTTTGAAAAAATTTTAACTTTTACCCTCTATCTTCATTTTTCTTTCTGCGCTATCCTCCTTTTACAGTTCATCGAAACTCCCAGGGATAATACGAGGATAATACGATTTTGAGGTTGGAATCCTGGGGTAAATCGCTTGCCTATTAGATGATGATCACCCTGGGTCTTATTTGCGGAAGTTTGCTGGTGGTGGTCGCGTTGTGGGCGTATGGTCGGGAGGGAACCTCGTCGAAGACTGTGGAGGAGCTCCAGCAGCGGTATGATGATGTACTCGCGGCGAAATCAGTTATCGAGGGGAAATTGGCGGTTTTGGAGGCACAATTTCAACAAAAACAGCGGGAATTTACGGAGCTCTTTGAGCGGTGTCAGCAACTATTAGCGGAAAAAGTCGCATTAACGACCGCGCGGGATGAGATCGAAAACCACCGCGCACAGATGAAGCTCGAACTCTCTAAACTTTCACAGGAAATCCTCGAGGCTAAGCGCCAAAAGTTTTCCGAAGAGACGCAGAAAGAAGTGGGCCATCTCGTCGCCGATCTCCAACAAGAGTTTACCGCTTTCAAAAATGAAATCTTTTCGCCCGAGACAAAGTCCCGTATCGAGCTCTCGACCCATTTGCAATCGCTGTTATCAAATCTCGAAAAGATGCATACGGAGACAACGCAACTCACCAATGCCCTACGAAGTAATTCTAAAACACAAGGCGATTGGGGCGAGGTACAACTCGAAAACCTCCTGGAGCAAGCGGGGCTCTCTGAAGAACACGGTGACTATATTAAACAAGGCAAAGGTCTTAACCTACACCTCGAAGAGGGCGCGGCGAAGCCCGATTTTCTCGTTAAACTCCCAAAATCGCAGTGGATTTTGATCGATGCTAAGGTTTCCCTTTCGGCCTACGAGCGCATGGTTAACGCCGAAAATCCCCAAGAACGAGAACGCCAGTTAGCGCTTCATATCCATTCGCTTCAAAAACATATCGATGAGGTCGCGAAGTACCACAATATCCAAAATGCGATCGATATTTGCCCTTTTTTGTTGATGTTCATCCCCATCGAAAGCGCCTATACAGCCGCGCTTGCGAGCAATCAAGGAACTCAGAAAATCGCGGAGTACGCACGTCAGAAAAACGTGATTATCGTTTATCCATCGACCTTATTTTTGACGCTACGGTTAATTCAGGCGATCTGGCAGGTCGAAAAGCAAAATCTCAATGCCAAAGAGATTGCGGAGCGTGGTGGTCGGCTCTATGATAAGTTTTGCGGGCTATTGGACGAGTTGCGCTCGCTCTACGGGCTCTTTAATCGCGTTCATGAGCAGTTTGAGAGCGCAGTCTTACCCAAAATCAACGGTCGAGGCGGGCTATTATCACAGTGTGATGAGCTACAAAAGCTGGGCGTTAAAAGCAAAAAGACCCTTAAAAATTTTTCAGAGGAATAAAGCATGTTAGATTTAAAATGGATCCGTGAGCACCGTGAGACGGTTAAAAGCGGAATCGCGAAAAAAAAGTTCGCGTGCGATATCGATGCCTTTCTCGCCGTCGACGAGCAGCGCCGTCAGTTGATTACGCGTATCGAAACGTTGAAGTTGAATCAAAATGCGCATAGTGACGAGGTTAAACAGCTCGATAAAAAGTCGCCAGAATTTCAAAATAAGATTCAGGAACTTAAAAAGTTCTCGGATGAGGTGAAGCAACTCGAAACGGAGCTAACGACAATCGAACAACAGTGGAAGGCCCTTTATCTCGCAATCCCCAATGTTCCCCATGAATCGGTTCCCGTTGGTAAAAATGAAAAAGACAATGTCACTATCGCAACTTGTGGCGATCCTGAAGCGGTTTCTCCATACGCGGTTCCCCATTATGATATTCCCTGGTTTTCGAAGTTTATCGACTTTCCACGTGGCGCTAAGGTCACCGGTGCAGGTTTCCCATTTTACGTCGGCGACGTCGCCCGTGTCGTTCGTGCCCTAGTAACGTTTTTTCTCAATGAGGCCAAAAAGAATGGCTACACTGAGTTCATGACACCGATTATGGTGAACGCCGAAAGCGCGACAGCTACGGGACAACTCCCCGATAAAGAGGGACAAATGTACCATGCCGAAGTCGAGGATTTTTATATGATCCCAACGGCCGAAGTCCCGGTGACAAATTTTTTCCGTGACGAGATTTTTGACGAATCTGATCTTCCGATATATCGCTGTGGGTATACACCGTGTTTTCGTCGCGAAGCGGGAAGTTGGGGCAAGGATGTCCGCGGTCTCAACCGCCTACACCAATTCGACAAGGTCGAACTCGTGAAGTGGACGCACCCCGATCAGAGCTTCGAGGAGCTCGAAAAACTTCGCCATGACGCCGAGGGACTTTTACAAAAACTCCAACTCCCCTACCGCGTGTTATCGATTTGTACCGGGGACATCGGATTTCCGCACAGTAAACAGTACGATCTCGAAGTCTGGGCCGGCGGACAGAAGCACTGGCTCGAGGTCTCAAGTTGCAGTAATTTTACCGATTTCCAAGCGCGTCGCGCCGGGATTAAATTCCGCGAACGGGCTACCGGAAAATCACTCTTTGTACATACCCTCAATGGATCTGGTCTCGCCGTACCTCGTGTTCTCGCTGCAATCTTAGAAAACAATCTCCAGGCGGACGGAACGGTATTGCTGCCCGAAGTACTCCAAGCGTTTGTCGGCACCGATCGTATCGGTATCGCATCGCATTAAATACACTTTGGAGAGCGAGCGCATGTCGCTACACCACGAGTTACAGCAGACACAAACGCAACAGGCCTCGCCTGCGATGCTACAGTCGCTCAAGGTGTTGCAGCTCTCCGCCCCTGAGTTGGAGCAATGGGTCGATCGCGAGGTCGCCCAAAATCCCCTACTCGAGCGCGTTTCCGATTCGCCCTCTGAGACACCTCAGGATTATATATATACCGATAGCTCTTCGCCAAAGGACCACACCGCTTCCTCGGAAACGGATTCGCAGGCCTACCTTTCCGCCATCGCACAGCCACCCTCTTTTCAGGAATTGTTACAGGAACAATTGACAGACGTTGATGGTGAAGTGCGCGAATATCTCGAACTTTTAATTGAAAACCTCGATGACGATGGATTTTTACCCCCAGAAACGCTTCGATCGCTCGGATTTCGTCATGTAAACCTCCTAGAAACAAAAACCCAAACGCCATTTATCAGTGACAATCCCGTTCACCAAGAGGCGTATGAAATTCTACGCACGCTTCACCCTCGGGGTCTCGGTGCGGTTAACCTCAAGGACTGTTTACGGCTTCAACTCCCCCAGACACACCCACTGGTCCGTCTGCTCAACGAGGCGTACGAAGATGTGCTGCATCACCGCTTTGCACGATTACAACGCAAATATCGCTGCACACCGGAAACACTCCGCAACTGGTTAGCACCGTTGAGAAAACTTATTTTTTCCCCAAAAAAAACACTCAATAACGAAGCTCCTCAATTGATCACACCGGAAATTATTTTTTCCCAAAATTCTGATGGCTCTTGGACCGCAACCGTCGCCGGTGTACCCCATATTCGTTTACGTTCTGCTTCAGATATTGAGCATTCGGCTCTTTCCGATGACCTCAAGCGTGCACGATGGCTGATGCGGGCTTTAACACGGCGGCAACAAACACTCGAGGCGATCGCCCAATACATTTTGAATTACCAGCGTGACTTTCTCGAACACGGAATAGCTGCACTCCACCCACAAAGCATCAAGCAGGTCGCCGAAATACTTCGTCTCAGCCCTTCGACGTTGTCGCGTGCCGCACAGGAGAAATATATCCAGGTGCAACATCAAATCATTCCGCTGAAAAAATTTTTCACCCACGGCAATGGCAATTCGCTGGCGCCCTCGCCTATCGTTCGCGAAGCGATTCAAAAACTCATCGCCCAGGAGCCATCGCTCCATCCGTTAACGGACGAAGATATCGTTAAAAATTTACAAGAGCAAGGAATTGCGGTCGCCCGGCGTACAGTTTCAAAATATCGGCAGCAACTCGGAATTCCGACGTCCCATGTACGTAGAATATTTCCGCAGGCAACGCGATGATCTCTGCCAACGAACTTTTATCAGTCCCTCACCAGGCAGTCCTTGGTATTTTGCCAGACACCATCCGCGGATTTTGGAATGACGCGCGAACGTTAACACCAGGCGACGGATTTCTCGCGCTTCGGGGACGGCGCGATGGCCATGAATTTTTAACGCAGGCGTTACAAGCGGGAGCCTCTTGTGCGATCGTCGAAAATCCCAATCCTAACATTCCACTTCCGCAGATCCAGGTCGGCAATGTACTAGAATTTGCGCAAAAAGTCATTCAAAAACACCGCCAAAAATATCATATTATTTCGGTAACCGGGAGTTACGGCAAAACCTCCACCAAAGAATTTCTACGTCGCTTTTTCGAATCGGTGGCCTATGCGACACCCGAAAACCTCAATAATATTCTGGGCATCACGATCTCTTTGAGCCAGATGGATCAGGAACGCTTTGGAATTCTCGAAGCGGGTATCGACCGCCCCGGCGAGATGGCACCGATCATAGCGCTTCTCGACCCGGATTGCTCCGTTTTTACGGGAATTGCGCCGGTTCATCTCTCACAGTTCCAGGATTTTCCACAACTCGTTGCCGAAAAGGCGCAAATTTTATCGTATATGTTGCAACGGCAACGCCCCTGTGCTATTGCGGCAAGCTGTTGGCCTTTATTGGAAAAAAACCTCCCGGCACCGGACACGTCGCTGACTCTCGTCGGTGAGGTCGAAAAATTTCCACGACACTGCAATTACACACACCTTATCATCAAAAAAAATTCACCAAAAGTAGAAATCATTCTCTCTGGTACCTATTTTGAGGCGAAAAAATTCTACTTACCGGCAATGACGTACGGACAGATCGAAAATTTTGCACTCGCGGCAACGGTAGCAAAACTCTACGGCATCTCGGACGAAACTTTACAGGAACGCGTGCAGCAATGGCGCCCAACCGCACTTCGCGGCGAAACACTTACGTTTCGAGGCCACCCGGTCTACCTCGATGCGTACAATGCCAACCCTGTGGCGATGCGTGATGCCCTCGATTTTTTCGATCAGCAATACCATGGCCGTAAAATTTATGTACTAGGCGGTATGCGCGAGCTCGGAGTTTTGGAAGAACGCGAACATCAGGTACTGGCGGATTACTTTAAAAATCATACAAGCAACACGATTATTGCCGTTGGCCCCGAAATGAAGGCATTTTGCCGAGCGCTCCCCTCGGATGTTGAGGTGACCTATTTTGAATCTATAGAACAAGCGCGACCATACTTTCTAAAAATACTCGACAGCAGCGATAATCCCGCTTTCATCAAGGGGAGTCATATCTATGCACTTTGGAAGCTCGTGCAATCAGTTTAACTTTGTGAAAGTTTCACGAAAACATTACCAGGGCATCAAAATCCGTACAAAATAAAAATTCCAACGGGAAATATATTGACAAACCTTCAGAATCGAAGAGAGTAGCAGTTAAGGTATTTTGTGCCGATAAAAATATTTTTACAAAAAAGGTTATGAAAAAAGGAAAAGAAAAAATGGGACAGCTAGTAGCACGCTATGGCTTGCTGGCAGCGTTAGGTCTCGGCAGTGTGTCTTTCGTTTCGGGAGCAGCGCCGGCACCGGCCGCTCCTTGGGATCACGGAAGAAACGTCAAGTTCGAGAGCGTTGGCCAAGCTAACGGCAGGGCTGTCGAGTATGCGCTCAAAGACAAGGACCCGGCAACGAAGACTGAAACGGTGGTGGTCACCAAGGGCGTCACTAAGGCGGAAGCTGGGACGCTTCTTCAGTCGTGGTTTAAAAAGACGGATAGCTCGCAGAGGACGGTTGACTTGGTGGACAAGGCCATCGACAAAACAACTCTCAACGATGCCAAGGAAGCTTTAAAGATCGCGAAAGATATTGCCAATGGGGATGCAGCATTGACGCAAAAGGTCGACGACCTCTCACAGAAAACCGAATGGAAAGATGATGAGAAAAAAGCATTTTCCCAGCTTTGTTCTGATTTACAAGGGAAAGGGTCAGCGGATCAACAGAAGAAGTTGTCAGATGTCCTTTTCAAGAAGCTTGAGGACAGTGATCTACCAAAGGACGTAACCGAGACTCGGTCTGTTAAGGGAGGGAATGTCGTCTTCGAACTGAAGGATGTCAACCAGGCGGCAAACTTTTCCGCAGCGGCGGTTTTTGATGCCGCAGGGCATAATGTTGTCGCAAACTTTGGTGCTGGTAATGTCGATAAGATCAACGTCATGGGGGAAGATGCCAAGACTCTGTTCAAAAACATTACATTTGACATGGCCAATATTCCTGCAGCAGCAAACCTCGCCGTTCAGGATCAGCCCGTTGCGCAAGCTAATGCGGGACTCACATCGATCACTGGCGCTCCCGGAACCGTAACCGGGGCCATTACGGCTATGGAAAACACCGTTAAGAAGGTCGCCGCGGTCTGGTACGCTGATGAGATTATCGGCGCGACTGTCGATAGTCGCGCGATGAAGGGCGCCATACAAAGGGTCAAGGAGGCGATTTTGGTTGATGGGAACAAATACCAAAATAAGGGGTATAAACTCGGAGTCCTTGGGAACCATATCGGCATTGACAATGGCAACATGTCGCAATGGCAGGATGCCAGCGGAGGTGCTGGCGGTGGTAACCTTTGGGTAACTCAACAGGAAGCCGAGGAGACACTTAACGCGCTTGAGAAGCTTTTTACTCAAGCCAAGAACCAGGCAAAGGCACAGCACTTCTTCGTGGACGTTGATGCGGTTTATGAACTTCTAGACACTGTTGTTCAGGATGCGGATCCACAAAATACCCCAAACAGCAACCTCGATCTCGTGGCCAATGCGGGACTTGTTGCGGATGCTGGCTATCTCCCCGCCCCTGCTAATGGCGTTAATTTTGCTACATCAATTCACACCACGTTGACAGGGCCCAACGGTAAATTAACCGGTCTCCAAATTCAAGTAGAGTGCGTCAAGCGTCTCGCAGAGCTCATCAGATCGGAACTGCCCAAGGTTGACGGAGGGGCCCCCTATGCGAATTTAGCCGCTCAGCAAGGCAAGGTTCATACAGATTCCGATGTAGGTGGTTATTACAAGAGTGTTTACGATTTAGTCAAGGCCGCGAATGGTAGTTTATGGAACGTGATGCAGGACTGTCGTCAGGCTGTCGGTGCTGCTGGTGCTGCGATGGATACATACAAGGCTCGCAAGTTTGTTGAAGACATGAGGTTTACATCGAACTTCGTAGATGACCTTGGGACGCGCAATTTGACTGGTGCACCTGGTATAGCCAATTACATGCCTCAGCAAACGGTGATAGACCTCAATAGCATCGAGGCTGAGGTTAACCAAAAGCACGGAGCTGGTGGTTTATTCGAGGTTAAGTTCCCAGCAAACATCGCCGCGGGTGATCGTTTCTGTGCAATCTTCCGTAAGTCTTTTATCAATGACGCAAATGGTGATGGTGCGAACGTTTTTAATAACGATGAAACGCCGCTGCGTGACGCAGCTCATATTGTCGATTTGACGAATGACTACAATAAGGAGGCTTCTGGAGTAGCAGCGGGAGCTCCGAATGGCAATGGAGTTACGGCATTGGTTCCAGATCATGCAGATGCCCATGTTACCCTCGTTCTTGATGCCTCGTCGGGGATTTACAAAGACGAAAACGGAGCCAAGGTGCGTCAAGCCATAGGTAAAAATGTCGCGTTTGGCGATATCATCACGGGCAATCCCGGCAATAATGGCTCGACGACCGTTGTATTGATCAACCGGCTTACCAACAGCAGCAGAGAGACTGATGATTTAGAAAAGGTTGAGGGTAAGAATCGGCGCGCAGTTATCATAAAGGGTGCTATCAAAGAATCTGCTACGGATAGCGGTTGGAAGACGAAAGACACGAAAATCGATTTAGTGACAGCAGCTGACGGTTTGAATGGCAGCTTTTGGCATGACAAGTTCGTCAATGTGCGGACGTTGACGCTCGGTGCTCAAGCAGGTACGCTACTCAAAGACGACACTACCGGCAAGATGGTCTACATCAATGAGGCTATGAGCGGCGGAGATAACATGTTTAGTCAAGGATTGCAGGCAGAGCAGGTCATTGCCAATAATGGAAAGAGTTCAATAGTTTCTGTTCCCTCGAATGCGCCATTTGATGTAAGGGAGGTCATTGCAGAAAACAAGGGAACCGTCAGTGTATACAAGTTAGGTGTTAGAGAGCTCGAGCCATCAAGCGATAAGAAGCATGACTTCACGGCAAAGGACGGTGCGCAGATTGCCATTCAGGAGTCTGACATCGAATTGAGACCTTACGTTGAAGGTGATAAGTCGAGGATTTATCAATTCCGTGCGGAGGGCCATGGTAGTGAACTTTCGCTTGCCGGGACGGCACTTTCTCTTGGACAAGTCACTTCCAAAATAATTAATGGAGTTGCAATTGAGTCGAGCACTCCTGAGAATTTGCCAGGTATCGTTGAAGTTAGACCTGGCAATTCAGATGCCGTTAGCAGGCTTGGTTTTGGCGTTCGTGATAACTACCATGCGCAGCTATCTCTAGATTCTAATGAGGGCGTCAATGGCATTTACGTCGGTGGGCCTGGAACAGTGGAAATTCTCGGAGACGACGGAACATCTCAGGAGGCGGTTCTTAAGGTTACCGGGATAGGAAAAGGAAACGGTCTTGGCTATGCCCTCATTTCAAATGAGGCAACGGTGCAATTGGTCGAGGGCCACCTCCCGATCGAAGGTAACGTTTTGGTGAAGTCACTTGGCGTTGGTAAGGGTACCGAGTGGAAGCACCTAACGGGCGATATGACAGTTAAGGAACTTACTACCGTTGAGGGCACTTTGGATGAGGTCGGGGAACTTCATTTGAAGGATCTCGAGCTTAAAAAAGACGGTGTGTTCAAAGGCACAGGAGCTAAAATTCTGGTCGATGGAAATCTCACCGATTGTAAGGGTAAGGTTGACCTTAGTGGAGGCGAAATCGCCTGGAAGCAGGATCTTGCACTTGACAACAATGGCGAGTGGAAGCTTGCTAAAGTGAATGCCATTTTTGAAGGAGGTGTTGGTGCGGAAGAAAGCAAAGTCTCCTTTACCAATGCCGATGCCAACAAAGTCGAGTTTAAGAAGGGCTTGATACTCGGGTCTGGCAGCGATTGGAAATTTGCCGGAGGTGAGGTTGCAGTAGGAGGAAGCGCAGTGGCAGACAATGCCAAGGTTTCTCTTAATAAATGCAAGACGACTGTCACCGGAGATTTCAGCGTCAAATCTAAAGGTCGCTTGCAGCTTGATGACGGCAGCTTCGATGTCGACGGAAAGTTCTCTGTGGCTGATGCAGAGGTCTTGTCCAACACGACAACTACAGTTAAGGGGTTAGAGATCCTTAACAATGGTAAGATCCAACACGATAGTGGCGATTATACCATCGATGGTGATGCCTACTTCGCTGGACAATTCGATGCATCGAAAAATACTCAGGGAAAATTGAAATTCACGAAAAAAGATTCAGTTCTAACGTTTGAAATCACTTCGACTTCTGAAGATGGGACTCAACTTCTAGGGACGATTATCAACACCAACTCAGAGAATAGTGTTGAGGGTATTGAAGATATGGTGAAGAAAATCGTCATATCCGATGAAAACTTCGTAAAATTCCATGGTACGGAGCATGCGGAAAAAGTATTCCGGGAACTTCATAAGATTGAACTAATCAGCCAATTGTCCCCAGAAGCGGCAAAAGCTCTCATAAGCAAGTTCGATACAACGAATGCCGTTATGCTCAATTATGGAGGAGCTGTGGGAAGTTTAGATTTAGTGCTTAAGGACGTTACCAGCCGGGATGATATGAGTCTCCTTACCAGGATGTATGGTACCGACCTCGACCTAAAGGGCCTTCCTAGTTGTGTTATTGAGGCACTTGCTGTAAAATGGAGGAAGGGCCTTAAGAACAACCCCGTACCTGAGCTCGTTGACAATGATGACGGTACTATGAGTGTAAATGGTTCTGACATTAGCGCAAAGCAACTTTTTACTGCCTTGATAGAAAAAGTTCTTAAGAGTGCGAAAGAAGACGGAGGATCGAAGATCTTTGGGAAGGTTTTCGATGCGTTGGGGCGCTCGGCGGCAGAAGAAAATGCGCGTGGTGTGATGCAGCTCGCAGATTCGGCGCGCCATACAGCCTACAATAATCTCGACAAATTCTTGGAACCTTCGGCGCATTACAGCATCTGGGCATCGGGTTTTGGGGACATCGCCCGCCAGAGAGTTTGTGGCTACAAGGTGAACTATGATATCTATGGATTTGAAGCCGGCATTGATGCGGCACTCAATAACTACTGGACACTGGGGCTCCTTGGTGGTTACGGTAAGGTGAACGGCAAGTTCAAGGGAGCGTATAATACCGTTGATGGCGTTGACTTTAATAATGCCCTTACCAAGTGTGATACTAAGTCCTACTTTGGTGGTGTGTACGGCATGTGGTCCGACTTTGTTCAAGACCTCGAGGTCAAGTTTTCGGTCTTGGCTGGGCACTTGAAGTTCAATGAGAAGCGGACTAGTGATGCTGCGTTAGGGGACTTAGGCACAAAGGGCTTCTGGATTAGCGGTAATATCGATGCAACCTACAAGCACTGGGATGTTGTTGGTATCAAGCTTGGGCCTTGGGCTTCCTTGAGCTTCACAGATGTTCGTCAGAAAGAAGGAACAAGCCCTCTTTATAGAAAAGATGATATCAAGGTTAACGATGGACGTGGGCAGGTGGATCGGGTAGCTGAAAAGTATAACCGGTATGCGCCTGAATTGACCGTCGGTGTCGCCGCAGATTACGATAGCCCGTTTGGGTTGTTGAACCTTGCGATGGGTTACAAACGTGACTTCCACAAGCTTAGTGGTGGGTCTGTTCACTTGAACACGCAAATCCTCGATGCGGAAGGCAAAGTGAAGGATGCGTATAAAGCGGACCTCGGTAAGAACAGCAATCGTTCTGGTCGTGACTCCTTTGTTGCTCAAGCGAGCTACAATATGGAGTATGGCCCGGTCGGTATCGCGCTCGGTATTCGCGGTCAAGTGGGTGATCACTTCAAAGACATCGCGGGATCCGTTTCGGCATCCTACTCGTTCTAAAGATCAGAGAGCATTATTTGTTCATAACGCGACAGGTCCCGAGGGACCTGTCTTGCTTTTCACTGAATGGTTTTGAGTTTACCTTTCGCTTTACTCCGGGACTGCTTTCGTATCCTCAACAAACAGCACACATGAGCTCTGTTCTCGCGTTAGGTCAAGACATCATCGAAATCGCCCGTATCCAGGCGACATATGAGCGCTATGGTCAAAAATTTCTCGACAAGGTTTACTCTCCCCAGGAGCAGATTTATTGCCTCCAGCAAAAGAACCCCTATCCTTCTCTCGCGGCACGATTCGCGGTTAAGGAGGCTGTCGCAAAGGCCCTTGGATGTGGCATTAGTAAACAGTTTACTTGGAAAAGCGTGGTGACAATTAATGATGCCCACGGGAAGCCGCAGGCATTTTTTGATCCTTTAGTAAAGACACTACTTCAGGAACTCGGAGTTCGAGAAACCCTACTCTCAATTACACACACTAGGACGCTCGCCTCAGCGGTCGTCATCCTATTACGCTAATTATAAAACAACGACATCGTTATCAGCACTGACGCCATCGAACGGTGGTGTTGCCGGTACCTCCGATGGTTGTGTCTGAGACTGCGCTGGTGAAATTTGAGGCTGAGGTGGTCCCGAAACTTCAACGGGAATCTCCAAAGACTTCACCCCATCGGCGCTCAAAACCAACGTCCCCTTCGCGGCATAATCTCCACCGGTAATATTAACGCTGACGGTGCGCTCGCCGGCCATAAACTGAACATCCGGCATAATAATATCGTCCGGGATATCGGTTTCTGCCTTGATGCTCAGGCCCTCTGAGGGCGCGGGATTATCGAGCATAAAGACCAGTAACTGGCTCTCACCAGGACGCAAATAAATGGACTCCGAACTGCAGTGAAGGTTTGAAATGTCGACAAAAAAGTTCCCCGCTGGAAGTTTTTTCCCGTTCGATAAAAGGTATACCTCATATTCACAACCACAGTCGACCGCGGGTACCGTGAATTCGATGGCCCCAGTCGAAGGACACTCCGACTCAACAGCGCGATCGCCGAATATTACCTGGTCGGTTTGCGCTAAACCGCAACCTACAAGACTTACACGCGCGCCTATAGGACCGCGATTCGTGTCGAGCGCAAAAATATACTTGTTGGTCACCGTCGTGAAAAAGAGCTTCGTTTTTGATTGCCGCGAACGCCCGCGCCGGCTCGTCACATACTCAACCTCGTAGTAGTACGGAATCTTGCCGATGCCGTCGAAGTGGTAATCGTACACAAACACATTGTTGCCATCGGGATGTTGCATCATCTCGCGCCGCTCACCGTCGACAACCACGTAGGGCTGCAAAACGTCTTCAGGTGACTTCCGACGGCCGCTATAGCCATTCTTGAGCGCCATTGTTAGCGTGTACAAGTTCGACTGATTTTGGGGGATAATACTCGGCGTCATATTGAACATATCCTCCTCGACCGCACAGCCTGCGAGCGATACCGCACCCATCGTAAAAAGAAAATTGCGCCAATTCATTGGGCCTATAAAGTAGTGAGTGATTTGTGAATTCGCAAGGAAAACTTTACACTCCTCTCGGTTTGTACGTCCATGTACCGTTTTGCGCCGTGCCTTGTGCGTACTGTGCTTTTTACAAAGAGCGGCCGACAAAATCGTCTCTTGAACGCTATATTACAGCGATTTGCCAGGAAATTTCACAAATCGATGACTCACGTGCATTTGACAGCATTTACTTTGGCGGTGGTACACCAGGGATTTTACCAATTTTTGCCATCGACCAAATCGCTGATACCATTCACCAAAGACTGCATCAAGAACCAAAAGAATGGACCGTCGAAATCGCGCCTTCGACCATTAGTCAAGAAAAGTTACAACATTGGTATGATGCGGGCGTCAATCGCATCTCGATGGGGATTCAAAGTTTTCAGCCAGAAATACTCCGCACTTTAGGGCGACACCAAACACCAATGGCTGCGCGAGAAGCATACACGATGATTCGCCAAGTCGGATTCCAAAATGTCGGCCTCGATCTCATATTTGCCGCCCCGGGACAAACTCGGAAACAACTTATACAAGACCTCACTGAGGCGGTTGTATTAAGACCGGAGCATATTTCAACCTACTGCCTGACATACGAAGCAGAAACTCCTATGACGCAGCAATACGGTGACGGAGCCGATGAAGTACGCGATAGCGGCCTCTACGAACTCATTTGCGAGACCCTACCCCGATGTGGCTTTCAACAATACGAGATTTCGAACTTCGCATACCCCGGCTTTGAATCCCTACACAACCTCAGCACCTGGCGCATGGGGGAATGGATTGGCGTTGGTCCTTCTGCCAGCAGCCAATACTGCTCTCGGCGATACACCAATGTCGCAGACCTTGCGCGTTGGGCACAAGGGGTTTTCCATTACAAACCTGAGCGAACTGATATCGTTGAACTTACACCCGAGATGCTCGCACTTGACCGAATTATTTTTGGGCTTCGCACGACAGAAGGCGTCTACCTTGAGAACAATGTACATGCCGCCCTAGTTAGCGACTATGCACGGCAAGAATTGTTACCTCGTGGATTCGCCACATTACAGCAACAACAACTTCGATTAACCCCTAAGGGCCGGCTACTTTGCGACGCAATTGCACGGGAGATTTTTTTCCGAGTTAATTAACTGTCGGGTGCGTAAATGATCGCCGCGGGACTATTTTTTCCACGTTTCGCGAAGCGGCGCATTGCCTTCAATCCTGGAGGTGGTGGCAACTCGATATCCACTGGCATCTCAAAGACGAGGCACGATTGCGACGTCGGAGCAAGGTACCGCGCAAATCGTGTGAGCATCGCCGAACCATATGCTCGCGCTAATGCGTAGGGAGGGTCGACAAAAACGAGGCCAAAAGTCTCGCCAACATTTGCCGTCATCGCATCGGAATACCAAACCGGACAATTCACGTTCGTTGCAAGCTGTCGTTGGATCGTCGTGATATTATCTTCTAAAACGCGTGCGATTTTTGTGTTGTTTTCGATAAAAATGCCACTTTGAGCACCTCGACTCCACGCCTCAAGGCCATATCCACCAACGCCGGCAAAGAGATCTAAAAAGCGCTGCCCAATAACGCGCTCACCGAGAGAAGAAAACACTGCCTGCCGCAAATAATCCGTTGCCGGCCGCAGCGTATCTTCATCGATCGTTTTGAGGCGAATCCCTCGTGCAATGCCCCCCGTAATTCGCATCGTCAGAATCCGCTTATAATGCGGTCAATTGAAGCCACTTTTCAGTCGTATAAGGCCGAACGGCAATCCGGAAACGGCTATGTTCGCCGCTATATACCTGTTGCATCGACCAAAAATCTTCATCACGAGTACCACTGACGATGACGTAATCGTATTCCTGGGCACAGCGAATTTCCATTTCCGCAGACCGTAGCCGCGCACGAATATCCTCCTCTTTCTCAGAATTCCGTCGCTGTAGGCGTTCTTCAAGAACACCTAGGTGCTCGGGCATGAGAAAAATCGTTGTTACACACCCCAGCCCTTGTAGCCGCTTTCGCACCTGGCGCATTCCCTGAACGTCGACAATTAGTAGCGAATCAATCCCGCGCCGGAGATTCGAAAAAACAGCTCCGATGGGCGTCCCATAAAAATAGCGTCGATGGACATTCGCGTATTCTAAAAATTTGTCTTCGGCAATGTAGCGTAAAAAGGCCGGCTCATCGATGAAAAAATAATCGATCCCTTCCCGCTCCTCCGGCCGTGGCGGCCGCGTCGTTACCGTCACAATCCGCCGCAATGACTCCGCATTCGCCGCGAGTAGGCGCCCACAAACCGTCGTTTTGCCAACGCCTGCAGGACCCGATACGATGAAAACCCTACCGAAGTTCACGCTCCCCTTCTGAGAGGTTTTGATGGCGGTTCAAGATTATTTTTGTGTTTTTTAAACGTCGTGGTATCGGATATGCAACACGACGTGAACGTACTTGCCATACCGCCTAAAATTAATTTCACTCCAAATATGGATTTGCGCGCCGTCATTCAAAGTCATCACGATTTAGCGGCGATTATCAATCTGCTCCGCGGTGCTGGAGGCCGCTGCTACCTGGTTGGTGGCTGTGTCCGTGACGCACTTTTAGGCCAGGCGAGCGCGAATTTTGACCTCGAGGTTTTTGGCCTCTCTTCGCAACAAATCATTGATCTCTGTCGCCCCCATTACGCGATCGATCTTGTCGGTAAGTCATACGGAATCTTAAAAATCCGTCAGCTGGACATCGACATTGGCGTCCCTCGCCGAGAGGTTAAAACCGGCAATACCCACGTCGATTTTCAGGTTCATGAGGCCCCAGATTTACCCGTTGAAGAGGCAATTCGGCGCCGTGATTTCACGATCAATTCGATCTACTACGACCTCGAGAATGACAGCTACATCGACCCCTTTCATGGTCGTCGAGATTTAGAGCAAAAAGTTTTACGCCACACCAGTGAACGCTTCGTGGAAGATCCGCTACGGGTCCTCCGTGGCATGCAGTTTTGTGCGCGCTTTGATCTAACACCATCGCCGGAAACCGTTGCGCTCTGCCAGACGCTTTCGCCCGAATACCTCTCCGCAGAACGGATTTATCAGGAATTCGTCAAGTTACTGCTTCAAGGGGAAGTCATTTCAAAAGGCCTGAGTTTCCTCAAAGCTACCGGTTGGTCACAGTTTTTTCCAGAACTCCACGCGATGATCGGACTCAAGCAAGACCCGGTTCGCCATCCTGAGGGGGACGCCTATCAACATATTTGCAACGTCCTTGACGCTTTTGCGCATTGCCGGATGCATAACCGGAATGACGATCTGACGCTGGGATTCGCGCTTCTGTGCCACGACTTCGGGAAAGCAACGACAACCTTTCAGGACGAAAAAGGGACACACGCCTACTGGCATGAGATCATCGGCATTCTTCCGGCGAAAAATTTTATGGAGCGGCTTGGCGTTCCCAAGGAGATCATGATCCAAGCCCTCACGCTCGTCCAATATCACATGGAGCCACGCCGGTTCTTCAAACGCAACGCCTCAGACGCCGATCTGCGTCGGCTCGCATACAATGTTCGTCGACTCGACCTTTTGGCACTCGTGGGTTATTGCGACTGCTACGGACGCGTCGATCACAACGAAGCAATCCGCGATTGGCTTTATTCCCGGGCAAAGGAATTAGGGATCCTCAAAGCGCCCCCGAAGGCAATCGTCCAGGGACGGCATCTCGTATCCATTGGTATCGCACCCAATAAATCGTATTCGCGGATTTTGATGAAGGCGTATTTTGCGCAACTCAACGGTGATTTCGATACGCTTGAGGATGGGCTTGCTTACGTTCGCAAGTTATCGCTGGCTCAGCCGACGCAAACCGACCCCGAAACCGAGCGCTCGTCCATTTCCGTCTAGGGATGGGACTTTCACCGATTCATGTTATCGATTTTGAGGGAAACCTCCAATATGGCATCGTCGAATTCGGGGCCGCAACTCTAAAAGATAACAAAATTCAGGGCGTTACCGGCGCGCTCTGTCGGCCCATCGAAAATAGCGCTCGTGTTCAATGGCATTCGCGATTTCCCGATAATGAAAATGAAGCGTCATTTCACACCTATTTGCCACTCTTTGTAGCTCGACGAAAAAATGGATACTTCGCCGCCCATCACACAGTAACCGAGGATCGTCTACTCCGGCACTACCAACCCTTTCCTGGCATTCAATCTGGTAATACCCCCCTTACCTGGGGCCCCTGGATCGATACGCTTAAACTGTACAAATCCTACATCCGAGGCTTGAGTAGCTACAAAGTCGGCGATTTAATTCGCTATTTTCAGCTACAGCCAGAGCTCGATACTTATGTACAAGTAACTTCTTGCGCCACTGATCAATTTCATCGGGCAGTCTACGATGCTATTGCGACTGCCGTGTTGCTCAAACATTTCATCGCACTCTTCCGCGTTACAGATGACATTTTTCTACTCAAGGCCTAACAAAAAAGCGCGCTCATGCGCGCGCCTCCTGCCTATGAAACAAGAAAAACAAAATTAATTCGAGTGGAAACCGGCCACGATTTTGTGTCGATCGCTCGGGATGGTACTGCCATCAGCCATATTGCCTTTGTTGATCTCCTCGACTTGTGCACTTGTGTACACACCAGCGCCTGGATTGGCAAAGCCAAGATCCGTAATGTTTGCTTCCTCCGCGGGGCCGTTATTGCAGCTCGACCAGACCAAAATGTTGCTCTTCGAATCGAGCGCTATGCCATAGGGATTATTCCATGGATCGAGGGGCTCTTTGCCACCGAAAAACTCAGCCAGCGCGGCCATATCTTTTGGGGGTACACCTTTGGTCGTCTTGTACGAGTAAATCGCATTGGCGACTGTCGATTGACAAAATATCTTTGCGGCTCCCTCTTTACCACTGTTTTGGATGCTTCCGAGCGAGCTCATCATCACACCCGCCAAGACGCCGATCAGCGCGATCACGATCAAGATCTCGACCAACGTCATACCTTTTTTCCCATTCGTCCTACGTATATCCATAAATATTCCTTTCAACCTGCGGGCATTCTAGGCTATTCGGCGCCGGAAACAAGTCTTTTTTACATTTTACAGGAAATTTCCTGCGTTCTAGATACGGATCACGTCGGGCGTAAAGGAAACCGACAGCTTATATGTCTGCCCCGGATGCATGATCAGCGGATACGTTCGTGACAGCTCCTGGAGGTAGTGGATTTTTCCGTAATATGTCCGATATTTAGGATCCTCTGCGACAGCCGCGACTTCCTGCCAGGTCAATAACATGTCATCATGTTCGACGACGGCTCGAAGGCTCTGTTCATCCAGAGCGAGATTATTCGCACCATACAGGGAATGCGGAGCACTGAGAGCGATCATGTAGCGGATATGCTCGACGCGAACCCGATTTTTTGGGGAAAACGTAAACTCCGACGTCACTTTACCCTCGTTAAAGATCCACGACACTTTGCACGACGCCAAGTTCGGAACAATCTCCTCTTCAACCGTAATTAACTCAGGCTGCTCATAGGAAAAGACAATGCTGCCATGGCTGCCGAGGCCCGTGCAGAGCTGCTTGCCGTAATACGATGGAATAAATTTCTTCCCATCAATCATAAGCTCAGGTTGCAAAATCGGAAGATATTGCGCAACAGGCCAGTCGAAAACTCCTGGACAGTGCGGAAAAGCGAGACAGTCGCTATTCGCTAAACCATTACCGCCAATCAAGGGTAATTGCAGGTCCATTCCGGTCTTCGCATCGCGATAGATGAAGAGCCCGTGTTCATATTTCCCCTCTTTATTGAAAATAACTAGACGATTTCCGCTTTTAAACACCGGTACACGACGGATTTTTGTGGTATCTAATGAGCTTTTTTTGGCTAGGCGGGACCACTGACATAGATATCGGACGGCATCGAAGTTCGCTCGGATACTGCTTTGTTCTTCCCCAGAGGAGCGCTCCGCATCCCGAATCACCATGTAGCCCTGCTCTTGGTCGATATACCGACAGAAAAAGTTCTGAAAGAGATCGAGAACAATACTCACATAGAGCGCTTGCTGTGTCGACGGAATCCAGTTATCCCGAAGCGCCTGTAGTACCGCACTGATACAATACATTTGTGCATACGCCCCACAGTTTGGACCATAGGCCCAGCAAGTTCCGTCTTCACGAATCAATTCTGAAATCAAGCGAAGATACTTTTCGGCATACGTTCTGAGACTCGGGAGTTTCTTTTCGATGAGAAACGTATCGGTATGGAGATGAAGCGCTTGACGGATAAACGAAAAATTAAAGAGCCCGGAGATATCAAAATCGCCCCCAATTCCCTGCGTGCTACTATCTACAAAACCATTTGTCGCCTCATAGCGCTCGAGGTATCGATCGACGAGCTTTCCAATACTATCGCGTTTCGTCAGTCGTAGGCTGTAACGTGCAACTGCCCGAGCAATCTCGTAAATCGCATTATTTCGACCGAGATCATCGTGTTGGAGTAATAAGCGATCAATTTTCTCACGTGTTTCCTCCGAAAGTTTCTCCCAAACGAGGTTACGTTCTTTCGCAGGCCCAAATGATAACACCGCAAGCGCGACGTACCCCATTCCTTGCGGACTTTGCGGTCCCGATAGTTGATAAGTAATCGTCTTTGCGGCGAGATCGATGAGATCAAAACCGACAAATTTCTTCTCATGCGTTAGCCGGTAATACTCGCCGAGTGCGAACGCGACGTGTGCCGATTCATCTCCTGTCTGCGGCTCGCCGGCGCCTAAACGAATGCTTCCGTCCTCATCGATGTACTCCAAATTATGGCTCAGGATCGAACGAGCCACGTCCGCACACTGCTCAGCAAAATTTTGCATTCTTTGAAACGCTT
>CAMWJR010000005.1 GCA_947174645.1 uncultured Verrucomicrobiota bacterium
GCTCTGGGAAAGTTTAAAATCTAGAAAATTACATCAATTGTTAATAGAAATACGTTTATTGACTTCCAGAAATCCGGTATCTTCAGGAATAACAGTTATACTCATCCAATTTCATGAGATTCACTGCTACTTTAGAATGATATTCGCGATTCATTATTGGAGCTCCTTAAAAATTTCCTCTATTTTGCATTCGTGGCACGAAAATTGCTAAGTGAGTTGGTAGCGTGTTTCGGTGGATGCTCAGAAGGCACGCGCTGAAACGGCAACTGTTCTTTAACCATTTAATTAAAAGGAATTATATTATGTCAAAAGTTCTCGGTATCGATCTCGGTACCACAAATTCTTGTATGGCGGTTATGGAGGGAGGCCAGGCCGTCGTTATCCCTAATTCGGAGGGCGCTCGTACAACCCCTTCGATCGTCGCCTTTACGAAAAATGGGGACCGCCTCGTCGGTCAGGCCGCAAAACGTCAGGCCGTTACAAACCCGCAAAATACCATCTTCTCCGCAAAACGTCTCATCGGTCATAAGTATGAGGAAGTTCAGGAACTCGTTCATGATCTCCCTTATAAGGTCGTTCCCGGTAAGAATGGAGACGCCGCAATCCAATGCCAGGTCGGCGGAAAAACCGAAATCTTTTCCCCTGAACAAATTTCCTCTATGGTCTTGGCTAAACTAAAGGCTGATGCAGAAGCTTACCTCGGGGAGAAAATTACCCAGGCCGTCATTACCGTCCCGGCCTACTTTAATGATGCTCAACGACAGGCAACAAAAGATGCCGGTACCATCGCTGGCCTCGAGGTATTGAGAATTATTAATGAGCCAACAGCCGCTTCTTTGGCGTACGGCCTGGAGAAAAGTGGCGAGAAAAAGATCGCGGTTTATGACCTCGGGGGTGGTACGTTTGATATCTCGATCCTCGAAATCGGTGATGGTGTGTTTGAGGTGAAGGCGACCAACGGCGATACCCTGCTCGGTGGTGATGACTGGGATCGTGCGATTATCGATTGGCTCGCGGATAGCTTTAAGGCGGAGAATGGAATCGATCTCCGGACCGATCCGGTAGCCCATCAGCGTTTGAAAGAAGAGGCGGAAAAGGCTAAAATCGCCCTCTCGTCGGCACAACAAACCGACATTAACCTGCCCTTTATTACCGCCGATGCGTCGGGGCCGAAGCACCTTAACGTAACACTTACGCGGGCGCAATTAGAGAAAATCTGTGATGCACTTTATCAGCGGACGGTCCAGCCGTGTAAGAATTGTCTCCATGACGCCGGATTGAGCGCGAACGATATTGATGAACTCGTGCTCGTTGGTGGTATGACACGTTCGCCGAAGGTCATTGAGACCGCGCATGATATTGCCGGTCGGGATCCTCACCAGGGCGTTAATCCGGATGAAGTCGTTGCTGTTGGTGCGGCAATCCAAGGAGGTGTCTTGAAGGGAGAAGTTACGGATGTTCTGTTACTCGATGTAACCCCGTTAACACTCGGGATTGAAACCGCTGGGGGTGCGTCTACTCCGATGATTGAACGGAATACGACTATCCCGACGCAGAAGAGTCAGATCTTTTCGACTTATGCCGATAACCAGACGGCAGTCGATATCCATGTGCTCCAGGGAGAACGTCCGTTGGCATCTCAAAATAAGACATTGGGTATCTTCCGTTTGGATGGTATTCCGATCGCTCCCCGTGGTGTCCCGCAAATCGAAGTCACCTTCGATATCAATGCGAACGGTATTCTGAGTGTGACGGCTAAGGATCTCGGTAGCGGCAAAAACCAAAAGATTACCATTACCGGTGCATCGGGATTATCCGAAACGGAAGTCGAAAAGTTGCGTAAGGAAGCAGAACAGTTCGCAGAATCGGATAAACGTGAAAAGGAACGGATCGAGGTTCGTAATCAGCTCGATAGCCTCGTCTACCAGACCGAGAAGCAGCTCAAGGATACCGGTGATAAGCTCCAGGATTCCGACAAGCAAAAAATGGAGAATGCGATCGCGGAGGCCAAAAAGGTCTTTAAAGATAGTAACGCGTCGACTGATGCGATGAAGACTGCCGTCGATCAATTAACAAAAGTATTTCAGGATGTCGCCCAGGAACTGTATAAGAATGTACAGCCCAATCCTCAACCTCAGCCGGAGGCTGCACAGTCGTCTACCGCGGGCGGTCAGCAATCTTCTGACGGTGTCGTCGATGCCGATTTCGAGGTCGTCGATGATGATAAGAAGTAATTAAGGAAAGGAGGTATGTTATGTTTGGACCCGGAGATAAACCCTGTCAGGGCGGTGGTTGTGGCTGTGGCAAGTAACCCTATAGAGGGGATGAGATGAATATCTCGTCCTCAGAAATGACAATGACATTTACCAGGGGATTTGTTCCCCTGTTTAGGTCCGTGATATGGCAAAGGTCTGATAGGAGAGATTTTTGTTGCATTGGGCCGAGTTTTTCAACCCTATCCTAATTCTTTTCCCATCTAAAAATTGAATTGTTATGAGTATTAATATCCAACCCTTAGGGGATCGTGTCCTCGTGAAGTTACTCGAGGAGAAGGAACAAGTGAAGGGCGGTATCATTATCCCCGATGCCGCGAAAGAGAAGTCACAAGAGGCAACCGTCGTTGCGGTCGGCCCCGGTAAGCGTGATGAGCATGGTCAACGTTTAGCGATGGATGTCGCCGTCGGTGATCACGTGCTGATTAGTAAATACGGTGGCACCGAGGTCAAACATAACGATGAGAAGTACACTCTCTTGCGACAAGATGACGTGTTAGCGATTTTTAAATAAACCCTTTAACATCATTGATGATTTATGGCAAAACAACTTATATTTGATGAACAAGCGCGGAAAAAAGTCCTCGAAGGTGTTTCAACACTCGCTAAGGCTGTTAAAGTTACCCTCGGACCCCGCGGACGTAATGTATTAATTGAAAAGAAATTCGGTGCACCTACGGTCACTAAAGATGGCGTTACAGTCGCAAAGGAAATCGAACTCAAAGATTCATACGAGAATATCGGCGCCCAAATGGTTAAGGAAGTCGCTTCCAAAACCTCCGATAGTACCGGAGACGGAACCACAACCGCAACCGTCTTAGCCGAAGCAATCTATCGCGAAGGTCTGAGAAATGTCTCCGCCGGTGCGAATCCAATCGCCGTAAAACGTGGAATCGATAAAGCCGTCGAAGCCGTCGTCCAAGAACTCGCCCGGACTTCTAAAGAGGTCAAGACCTCCGAGGAAATCCGCCAGGTCGCTACGGTCTCCGCGAACTGGGATCAGGAAATCGGTCAAATTATCGCCGATGCTATGGAACGTGTCGGTAAAGATGGCACCATTACCGTCGAAGAGGCGAAAACCATCGAAACTTCATTGGAAGTCGTCGAAGGGATGCAGTTCGATAAGGGCTACCTCAGTCCCTACTTCGTGACCGATCCCAATAATATGGAATGCGTTCTGGAAAACGCTTACATTCTCATCTACGAGAAAAAGATTAGCTCCCTGAACGACCTCCTCCCACTCTTACAAACCGTTGCCCAACAGGGTAAACCACTCATGATTATCGCCGAAGATGTCGATGGTGAAGCCCTAGCAGCTCTCGTCGTCAACCGTCTCCGCGGTACCCTCAATGTCTGTGCGGTTAAGGCCCCTGGCTTTGGGGATCGTCGGAAAGCGATGATGGAAGATATCGCCATCCTCACCGGCGGCAAGTTTATCTCCGAAGATCTCGGCATTAAACTCGAAAACGTCAGCATCGATGATCTCGGTCGTGCCAAACGGATTACCGTTGGTAAAGATGATACCACCATTGTCGAAGGGAGCGGTAGCCATGATGCCATCGAGGTCCGGATTGGCCAAATCCGTCACCAAATCGACGATGCCACCTCCGATTACGATCGCGAAAAACTCCAGGAACGCCTCGCAAAGCTCGCGGGCGGCGTTGCGGTCATCCGTGTCGGTGCGACGACCGAACCCGAGATGAAGGAGAAAAAAGACCGCGTCGACGATGCGCTTCATGCAACCCGTGCCGCTGTCGAAGAAGGCATTTCTGCCGGCGGTAGCGTTGCCCTTCTCCGTGCATCTTCCGTCATCGATAAGCTCGATATTCCTTGCCCAGACGGTAAGATCGGTGCCCAAATCGTGAAACGTGCGATCGAAGCCCCCTTACGTCAGCTCTGTGAAAATGCCGGTGTCGAAGGCGGACTCATTGTCCAAGAAGTGCTCAAGCTCGATGGCGCCAAAGGTTACAATGTCGCGACCGGAAAGTTTGAAGATCTCCTCTCCGCAGGTGTTGTCGACCCGACAAAGGTCAGCCGTACAGCACTACAAAATGCGGCCTCTGTCGCGAGCCTCCTCTTAACAACGGAATGCATCATCGCAGAACTTCCCGAAGAAAAACCCGCCGCTTGTGGCCACATGCCGAATCCCGGTATGGACATGATGTAAGCGATTTTCTTTTCCCAATAAAAACCCTCTCCGGAGGGTTTTTTTATTTGGAGAAAGATAAAAAAACTTGCCAAAAGCACGCTTCATGGATGTCGTTAGCACTTGTGCCGACGCAGAAGATCACTCCCGCTCATACCCCTCCTTTCAGTACGGATTGTGAGCAGGCTCTGCTCGCGAGTTGCATCATCGATGGTGGCCAAGATAGTATCACAACCTGTATTCAGGAAAAAATCACCACAGAATCGTTTTATCTCCCCTCTCATCGTCTTATTTATCAAGCACTCCTCGATCTTTACGCCGAGAACACCGCTGCAAATGAACTCATTGTTGCCGAAAAACTCGCTGCAAAAGGTCTTTTAGAAAAAGTCGGCAGCTACGAGGCCATTAATAATATCGCAAGCCGTATCGATACGCCGACGCACCTCAAGTATTATGTCCAACGCGTCCGGGATCTTGAACTCATTCGGCGGATTGTTGATGTCGCGAATAAGAGTATTGAAAGCGCGTATGCCGGCGTTGACGATGTGGGACAATTCTTAGACGACGTCGAAAAGTCAATCTTTGCTGTCTCTGAAAACCGCGTTTCTGATTCGGCTAAACACGTCCAAGAGTCAATCGACCGCGCCGCGAATCTCGTCCAAAAGATGCTCCAACATAAGGGCGAATTAACCGGTGTTCCGTCGGGCTTTGTTGACTTAGATAAGCTGACGTTTGGGTTCCATCCGAGCGAAATGATTGTTCTAGCGGCACGGCCTTCGATGGGAAAGACCAGCTTGGCGTTAAATATTGCTGAAAACGCTGCGCTAGCAAATACTCCCGTTCCGACCTTATTCTTTAGTCTGGAGATGTCTGCGGAACAGCTCGCAATGCGGTTAATTTGTAGCCGTGCCGGTATCGATACTGAAAAGCTCCGGAATGGGTTTGTGCCAAAATCTGAGTTAACGGCGCTTAGTGCTGCTGCGAGTGCGTTTAAAAAAGCCCCTCTCTGGATCGATGAATCTAGTAACCTCTCGGTTACCGAAATGCGTGCAAAGGCCCGACGGATGTATAATAAACACAAACTCGGCCTGATTATTATCGATTATCTCCAATTACTCTCGAGCCCAGACCCACGGACCCCGCGAGAACAACAAATCGCTGAAATTTCCCGGGGCGTTAAAGCGATGGCCAAAGAGTTATCCCTCCCGGTAATTGTACTGAGTCAGCTGAACCGTGCTTCCGAAAAAGAAAATCGGGCCCCAAGATTATCCGATCTAAGAGAATCCGGATCAATCGAACAGGATGCGGATGTGGTGCTAATGCTCTCAAAACATCGCGAAGGTGAAGAGAATAACGAAGTTTCACTTGATCTTCTCGCGCGAGACCTCATTATCGCCAAACAGCGGAATGGCCCAACGGGAGTTGTGCCGCTTGTTTTTAGGAAAACTTTAACTCGATTTGAAAACTATGCCCAGTAAGTTTGTATGCCGCGCTTCGTTGCTCGGTTTGCTTTGTTGTCCCCCCTCGCTCACAACTGTTTTTGGTGAGGATTTAGAAGAACCAACGGCACCGGTTGCCGAAAATACGACAGAAAGTTCCGAAGTAATCGCTCTCGATACGACTTCGTTGAAAGAGGTCTCTATCTCCAATGAATCGGAACCGTCAAAGATCGTTTCAGAAGAGAACACCGCAATTCTTGAGGACGAAAACTCAACAGAAAATTCCGAAGCGCTTTACCATAATAGCGTAGCTCAGGATGAAGCCGAAACTCCCGTCAACAGCCTCGGGACTTACGGGAAGCGCGAACAGTCGAAAAACTTCCCTGTCGCAAAAATCGAGATCCGCTCCGACGGAGCACTCGTTAAGGACGAAGCCTTTATCCGTTCCCATATCCGCTTTACCGAGGGAGAAGCCTTCGATCCCTTCGCTGCAAACGATGCGATCCACTCGCTTTACGCTGTAGGGATGTTCGACGATATCGAAATTACGGCGACGAAAAATAAGGATTTGTCGCTCAACGTCTTTGTCAACGTCAAGACGCGCCCGAGAATTGCCAACGTCAAATTTCCTTTTGAGAAAATCGGTAAGAAGAAGGTGCGCAAGGAGCTTAAAACGGTCGCAGGTCACTACCTGAACCGTGCAAACCTTAATGAAGACGTCCTCATGATCTACCGGTACTACCAGATGAACGGCTTCCCAAAACCGCAGGTCGATGCTCGTATCGAGCCGCTTGAGGACGGTCGCGTCGACGTTTGCTTCGATATCACACCAACAGATGCAATCCGCATTGCCCGTGTCCAATTCTATAACTTTGGCGATATCGATACCGACCTTGTTCAAAAGAGTATGGCCCTGAAGCGCTGGGACCGGAACTTCTTTTCCTTCTTTACGAAAAAAGGTAACTTTGCGGACCTCTATCTCGATCACGATAAGGAAGTTCTTGTCAACGCAATGCGGGACGCTGGGTACCTCGATGGTAAGCTCACCCGCGCGGAATTTGTAACCGAAGGTGAGCAACGCGGATCCCTTGTCTTTGATGCCGATCTCGGAGAACGCTACTACGTCGGCGACATCAAACTAACCGGTGCGACGCTCTATGATCCAGAAGTTCTTATGGAATGTGCGCACCTCAAAACCGGGGATGCGTTCGGTCAAGCCGCTGTCCGCCAAGCTGCGGAAAATATCCAGGATTACTACCGCTCCCGAGGGTATGTTAACACGATCGTTGAGGCAGAAGAACACCCGACATTCCGCGATAATATTATCGACCTGGTGTTGGCGATCCACGAATCCTCCCTCTATCACCTCAGCGCAATCACGATTAAGGGAAATTACAAGACCAAGGATAAGGTGCTGCTTCGCGAATTTACGCTCGAGCCCGGTGATACGTTTAATTACACCGCGATGCAAATCGGTGAGATGCGCCTCCATAATACGGGGTATTTCAAAAAGGTCGACGTCAGTGCCGCTGATAGCGATAATCCACATGAGAAAGGCATCGAAATTAATGTTGAAGAAGCCGATACGGGTAAAATTAGCGGTGGTATCGCGGTCAGTGCGCGAAAGAGCCAAGTCGTTTTCATCTCGTTGGAGCAATCGAACTTCGATCTTTTCGGCCCTCATTTCCAAGGTGGCGGACAAAAACTCTTCACTAAACTTCAGCTTGGTACCCGTGAAAACGAGGCCGTGTTCTCATTTGAAGAACCCTACCTTTTCGACAAAGAGCTCGCATTCGGAACGGAAGTCACCGGCGGTAAGACAAAATATCGCAAAGACGACTCAAACTTTAGTGGATCGACCTACGATGAGAATTACTTCGAATTCGAGCCCTACTTCCGTAAACGGCTTTTCGACCCGTGGATTGGGCGTTTGGCATACAGCTTCAAAGTTTCCAAAATCACGAGCTTAGGCGATGCTGCCGTTCAGCCCCTTAAAGATGAGGCGGCACAGGGACGTCGGACGGCGTCAGGACTCAAATTCTCGATCTACCGCGATTCACGCGATGATTTACTCTTCCCTCGCACGGGATCGCGTGTCGAGTTCCAAACCCATTTTTATGGCCTCGGTGGGCGTACGAAATTTACTCGCCTCGAAGCAACGGCAACCCAGTACTTTTGGGTATCAGAAAAATACGACCACACGCTTGCATTTACCGGAAGCGTCGGGAGCGTTATCCCTTTTCACCACCGGCAAACACCCTACTCTGAACGGTACTTTCTCGGTGGCCAGTCGATGATGCGTGGCTTTGAAGGTCGCCAGATCTCCCCCAAAGAAGAATCTTTTGCATCCAAAGATGGCAAAAAAGAAACCCTCTACGGAGATCCTGTCGGCGGTAACTCTTTTTGCTACGGCGCTGCAGAGTACACCTTCGCGCTCTTTGAACCTTTCTTTGGCGCAGCATTTATCGAAGCTGGTTCGGCAAACGAAAAGAAGTTCGATAATTTTAAGAACATCAACGTCGACTGGGGTTTAGGTTTACGGATCTTTATCGGCAAGATGCCACTCCGCCTTGATTGGGGCTTCCCGATCCACTGTGGACGCGGAACAAAAAAAGACGGCGTCCAGTTTAATTTCTCATTCGGCGCCTCGTTCTAAAAGTTTTTGATTAATTTTTTATTTTTTAAGCTTGACCTCCTCGGGTGGAAAAAATACCTTCCACTTCAGGAAGGAGAGGGTATGGTTTCTAAGCTTATTCGGGATATCGTTGTTAGTCTTCTTTTCGTCGGTGTTTTTTTTGGAACATCGGCTCTAGCATCCTCAAGGTCTCCAAGGAATAGCGGAAGGTTCAGGGCGCCATCGGGTTCCCGGAGAGAAATACGAAGAACTGCTAGTCAGGGAAACACCCCGTCGTTATTACAGAACAAAAAGATCGGCGAAGAAGTTGAACATAATCTCGCTAATACGCTGAGACGATTGGTCGCCGATGCTAGCTGGGATGATGTTAAAGAATTTCTCGGTTTTGTTCAAAGTCATGGGTTAGATCGTACAGAAACTACTGTTCCCAAGATTTTAAGAGATGTTTGCAGCCCGGGTATTTCGGAATTCCAACAATGCAAGCTGCTCACAAAGGCCTTCCGTAGCGAGCCTGTTCATGTCAATGTTATTCGCGCATTGCTCGACAATGGCGAAGCTTTAAATGGTTCTAATCCGGAGATTTTCGGAGCTGCAAAAGGAATTTTTCTTCAACTACCTCTCGAGCGACAAAGTAGGATTTTTCGTAGCTATGAGAAGTTTGAGGATTGTAAAACATTCTTCTCCGCAGTCACACCAGATACCGATACCCCGCCAATTTATCAAATGCGGGCGCCGAAAATCGCTGCACTCGGAGATATGTAATTTCTAGGTTTCTTTTTCATATTTTTTCTTTTTCGTATCAAAAAGCTAGGTGGCAGAGGAGCAATCTTCTGCCTTTATCATTTCAATCGTTCAGCAAATCGCGGCGCAGAAGCCAGCGCGCAACATCGCAAAAGATCGGGAACGCGACCTTAGAGCCATAGGCCGTCGATCCTGAAGCCAACCGCGCGTCGTCGATAACCACTGTTACCAAGTACTTTGGAGCCTCTGCAGGAAAGAAACCCGAGCAAGAAGAAATGTGGTGCGACTGCGAATACGCGCCATGAACCAATTTCTGCGTCGTCCCGGTCTTATACGCCAATCGCACACCATCGATCTCCGAAGGCTTCGCATCAGGGTGGTAGAGAATATCCCGCAGTTGGCGGACCGTATCCGATGTTAGCACGCTACGACGGACGCGTGGATCCGTCTTAATAACAATCTCTCCTTTCGAGTTTAAAACCTTCTGAACAATCTGCGGCGATAAGAGATATCCCCCACTGGCAATGACCCCCATCGCACAATGGACCTGAAGGGCCGTTGCACTCACTGCATGCCCCATAGGTAAGCGCGTGATTGTGAGGCCGTCCCAATGCTTTGGGCTACGGAGAATCCCCGCTACCTCGCCGTCGAAACCGTAGCCTGTCTTTTCGCCAAAACCAAAGGCTCGTGCGGCATCATAGAGTGCATTGGCGCCGAGACGAATACCGATCTGTGCCGCCCCACGGTTACTGGATTTTCGCAGCACATCGATAGCGCTGAGCTTACCCAAAGCGGTATGGTCTTTTGGTAACGTATAAGTCTTGCCCTGCCAGGTAAAGTTCGCGGAGCTACAATCAAACTCATCGTACAGCGAAATCACCCGATCCTGGAGCGCCACGCTAAAGGGTACAATTTTAAACACTGACCCTGGCTCATAGGTGTCCGTCACCGCGCAGTTGCGGAGGTTCGCAACGTCTGCTTTCATGTAGTGTTCTCCCTCAAAGGTCGGGTAATTGCACATTACCAAAAGGTCGCCATTACTGGGATCGCTGACGAGGACTGTACCGCGTTGCGCGTGGAATCTCTCGACCGCCTCTGACAATATACGTTCTATGGCGCTATGAAACCGGATATCGATCGTTAACTGAATATCCGAGCCATGCTGAGGTAAGACGTCGATTTCGCGAAATAACGGCAGCTCCTGGCGCCGGCCATCGCGCTTTGACTCCATCCCACCGTCCTGTCCGTGCAGAAAAGGATCCATGAAGGCCTCGATGCCGCTCACAGCTATCCCCTCCTTGTTGACGAAACCTATGACATGACTCGCAAGCGCACCGTTGGGGTAGTAACGTTGCGCCGAGGTGATGCCGTAAATGCCCTTGATTTTGAGCGCTAGCACCTGTTCGTACGCATCGAGTTCTGTCAGTTCCGTGATCTTTTTCCAACGGATATGACGTACCTTATTGTCGACGATTCGAGATTCACGTGTCCAAAATTTTTTGAGATCTTCCTCAGGAATTTTTAAAATCTCAGAAAGTTGTGGTAATTTGGCAAAATCTTGTGTTTCGGCCGCATAGGGATCGATGCCGAGGTCAATTTTAGGGACCATCATCGCTAAAACCGTACCATTGCGATCAAGGATACGGCCTCGCGACGCCCGACGGACCTCCCGAACCCGACGCGCCGATTCGAGGTAGCCCTGGTAATACGCTCGATCTAGGTACGCCAACTGGATAATCCGATACGATAGCCCCGCGAAAAGCCCTGCCGAAAGGAGGACGAGCACCAGCAATCGCAAAAAGGCCTTCACTCCTGCAACCCTAGCGAGTTTCTAGCAAATTTCGATGTAATTATCGGCAAATTAATGTAAATGTTCGGGAGGCTTCCCGGGATTATCTTCGGCCGCGCGGCACTCCTCATCGACGATCCGCTGCGCGATTTTCTTGAGATGCATACGGAGCCAACGCGTTGTCGATGAACCCTCTCGGTAATCCGCCGGGCCATAGGCGTCGATCCGACCTGCCGCCAACATCCGGTCATTCTGCTCGAATTCTCGCTCGTCTTCGGGGTTGTAGACCGCAAACGCCTTACCTCCATGTCCCCGAATTACCGAAAATGCCGGGACATCACTCGGACCATCTGCAATGTAGATCATGTTTTGGAATGGTATGCGGCGGACATCGCTTTCGATCACGGCATTGACGTCGATGGCGCGGTTCTTGTTGCAGCCCTTATTAATCTCGAACAAACACCTTGTCTTTTGCGTATGATCGACGACACATGCAATCTGTCGAATAACCTTCTTATCCCCCTCTTGCAATTCTACAGTGGCTTCAGGTGGATCATCCGCCAAAAACTCTTCAAGATTTTCAACCGAATTATAAGCCTTAGACACACCCGATGAAGAATCTACTAACTCCGTTGCAATCGATCCAAATTGGAATTTTTCCGCAAGCGCATCGATTTCTCCCTCAAGGAACTCACTCGCAAAAATCGCTTCCATATGCAGCGCAACCTGACTACCTCGGATAATTTCAATATGTCCGCTACTGACGACATAATGCTCTAACGAAATGCTGTAAGACCGGAAACATGGATCTTGCTCGACGTCATTCCGTAAAAGCGAAAAGATCTCCGGTACTCCCGGAAAGTACGTCAACTGTTGGCCATATTCTTTGAGGTGCGACTTCGATAATCCTGGTAAGCGACCTTGCTGGACCAACGCGAGGACAAAATTCAAGTACGCCAGCGTCCCCGAGAGATAAACTCCTCGACGCTGCATGCGATCCGTAAACTGATTAATCGTCTGCCAGAAAAATCGCTCGTCGATCCCGTATTCTGCAAACATCGGAACCTGCATATTTCCCGGAATCAACGTCCGATCAAAATCCCAAACACACGCAATAATATGACTGCGCTCTCCCATAATCGTTTAAAACATTAATGGGCATAGGTCCTTCGAGAGGTATACTCCTGCACTTGCGGAGGTTCTTGGTAACGCGTTGACCGAAATTCTGTGCTATAGACGCCTTCCTTTTTCAATTCAACTTCGCGTTGCCGCCGCTCTGCTTCGGCCTGATCCGCTTTCGCCTTGGCAAGCTCCCCTTTTAAACGGGCCTCCTCGGCTTCAAACTTAAGCTGTTGGAGTCGTTTTTCCTGATCGATACTCTCTTGGAGACTACTCTGACTCCCATGATTCCGCAAATACTCATTCTCGCGCTGGTAGTATCGGGCTTCTTCCTCGGCTTGTGCAGCACGATTTTTGGCCTCGGTCTGTTTACGCCCAATCGAGTGCCCAACTGCACCACCACCGAGTCCGCCTAAAACACCGCCCAATGCAGCACCACCACGACCTCCAACCGCATGACCTAAAAGCGCTCCGGTTGCAACCCCAACACCAGCACCGCCCAGCGTCGACTCCGTCGAATCACATCCCCCTAGTAATGTCATAAACGCCAAAATGACGCCCGTTTTCAGAAAAGGAAACTCCATAACTGACCGCTCAGAGTAGCAAAGTATTGAGCAAAAGTAAAGCAAAAAACGCCTTTCCGTGCAGTTTTTAGGCTTGTATCCCACAAATCTCCCCAAAAGTCTTGAAGTGCGTCTTGCAAAACCGGGCAAGCCCTTCCGTTCCGGAATGCTCCCATATTTTTTGTCCCTGCTGTTTGACACGACTGCTAGCTCCTTTGAGTAGTGGCTCTCCCGCCGCTTCAGATAATGCCTCCATCTGCCGCAAATAAGCTGCACGGGCGACAATCGAAGCCGCAGCAACCACCGGATCCCGCTCTGCCCGCGTCTCCATCGCCAGATGAAATTCCGGAAAATCTTTGCGAATCATCGTCTGTACGATTGGCTGCTTCGAGAACTGATCCAATAACCCCGTTGTTACATAACGCCGTTGGAGCGCATTCTTTAAAGCACAACGGTGAAGCCATCCCAAGAGCCGGTTCAAGTTGCGGCCAAAACGCACATACAGGGCATTGTACTTTTCCATCGACAGCGACATCACCTCGACAACCACCCCCGCCGTGGCCCGGATTTTGTCCGCTAACGCGAGCACCGCTTTATCGCTGGTAATCCGCTTGCTATCCCGTACGCCCATCGCTTGAAATGCGCGAACCGCGTTATCGCCGGCAATTACACATGCCGCAACCACTGGACCGAAAAAATCCCCCTTCCCGCTCTCGTCTAGACCCGCATGCGGTAAAAACCACTCCGGATGGTAAACTTCTTCGTTGCCTTGGAGCGGCGCCAATGTCACCTGAGGTTCGATTGTAAACGTCACAAAATCCGAAGCCCCCTTCCCTTGTAAGACGAGTTTTCCGGACTGGTATTGTACGAGACTGAAATCTGAAGCCCGAAAGGCAAACTGCGCGTATGGAACCGCGTACAATTCAAAATCCCGTTTTCGGCAAATTGCTTGTAACTGTTGTGCCTGAGATTCGTTAAGCGTTAACACGATACATGTTGGTGTTTTCCCCGAAATACTCATAGGAGCATCAAACGATCTCCACGCTGTTCCGCAAGGTCCCGCTCTCTTCTAATAATAATTTTATTTTATAAATTCGTCGTATTAGTAGGAGGTGTGAATATGTGAATAACTGTTTAAAATTGGCACAAATTCAGGCGTTTTTAACGGCAAAAATGTGAATAACTCGGTGTATAAAATGGGAAAAAATGTGGATAAATCGCCTTAAAATGGCCTTATTCACGGGTTGTTCGCAGGTTGTTCCCAAGGGAGTGTGAATAACTTAGAAATGCTTCAGAATTTTTCTGGAGAAAATAGCGATGTGCCTTAGATAATGCAGTTGTTTTTTGTGGAAGCGACCTTGCGGAATCGGAGAAATGTCTTTTTAAAAAGAGCCGTGATGGTGCCACCGGAGATCGTAGCCATTTCTGAGGACCTTCAACGCAGGATTCAAGCGCTGGAGCGGTTTGTCGCCGTCGATGCGAAGCGGGCGCAGATCCAGACTTTAGAGCGTGCGATGGAGGCTCCCGATTTTTGGAGCGATCCGGAGCGGGCGCAATCCACGAACCGCGAGCTCCGTAGTCTCAAAAATCTGATAGAGCCGATGGTCTCCCTGCGCCAAAAAATCCGCGATTGGAGCGGTTTGCTGGAACTCTTGAGGGAAGAATCCGATGATGAAGCTCTCTTACAGGAACTCCAAGCAGAGGCGCCGGCGTTAATGAATACGCTCGAAACGCTGGAGCTAAGTTCGTTTCTTTCCGGGAAACACGACCGATGTAATGCATTTTTAAGTATCCATGCAGGGGCTGGCGGTACGGAGTCCTGCGACTGGGCCGATATGTTGTTGCGGATGTACCTGCGTTGGGCGGAGCGTCGGGGTTTTTCAACCGAAATCCAAGACCTTCAGCCGGGAGAAGAAGCCGGGATTAGTCGAGCGACGATCCGGATTATCGGTAACAATGCCTATGGCTACGCGAAAGCGGAGCGTGGGGTCCACCGCTTGGTCCGGATTAGTCCTTTTGATGCCAATAAGCGCCGACATACCTCATTTTGTTCGGTTGATGTGATTGCTGAAATTGAGGATGACGACGAGATCGAACTCAAGGACGATGAGTTGCGCATCGACACCTACCGTTCGAGTGGGAAAGGGGGACAGCATGTCAATAAGACGGAATCGGCTATTCGGATTACGCACCTACCGACGGGTATTGTTGTGACCTGTCAAAACGAGCGCTCGCAGTACAAGAACAAGGATGCGGCGATGAAAGCGCTTCGCTCTCGGCTCTATGAACGCCAGGAGGACGCAAAGCGGAGCGAGCGCGAAAAGATGTATGGCGAAAAGGGCGAAATTGGCTGGGGTAACCAAATCCGCAGCTACGTCTTTCAGCCCTACCAGATGGTGAAAGATCTACGGACAGGGATTGAGACGGGCAATCTACAAGCGGTGATGGACGGCGACCTTGATCTCTTCATTAACGGCTGGCTCAAAGCCGGCTGCCCCAAAGACCGCCAACAAGGTGTGTCTATGGAGGAGTAGGAGAAAGTTTTATGCGTCTTACCCATCAATAAAGTCTCACGCTCAATGTGTTCCACGTGGAACAATGTGCTTTGAGGGTAGCCGCAAGAGTATTTGTACGAATACTAAAAGCTCAAGGCGTCGCCCAGGGCGTGTGTGACGAATTCTAGCGTTTGAGAGGCCGTTTCAGAGGATGCGGGAGTTACAAATTTGATCGCCATATGTCCTCTAGTGTAAGTGTCTACGATCGCGAATGGCTTTTGATCGGAAAATACAACAATACCGTCATCTTTTCCTGCTAACAATTCCGCGGCTTGAGGAAATTCGTGGGAAAGTTCGTCGACATTCTCTGAAGCAAAGAAGCATACATTGAAAGCATTGACGACTTGGATCCCATTTTGTTCTTTCCAACTGGGTAAATTGGGAATCATTGATAGCGGCTCGGTCGTCATGCCAGGGTAACCCAAGAAAATCTCGTGAATGGGATGACCGTAAACTTCCTGTACCCATCGCAGCGTCGAGTAGGTGTATTGGAACTGTAAGGCCCGGTTGTCATTTTCGGAGAGCGTAGGAAGGTTGGAGGGACTTTCCCAAAAATGGATACTTAGCCCTCCGTTTTCCGCCTGGTCAACGAATAGCAGTCCTCGAAAAGCCGAGCCGCTGTCGCCGCCTGGCGTCAAGGAGTAGACTACCTGAATCGCAAAGATTTCGTCGCTAAATGTTTGTTCTAGTGTTTCTACAATCGTCTCGGATTTTGCTTTACTAAGACCTAAATACTCAGAGGTCAAAATTTTAGCACCGTAGGGTAATTCGGCGAAAGCGACAAGTTTGATAAATGCCTTTCCGTTGAGCAACGCGAGCGACCGTTTAATGTAGGGATCTTTCGCGGCATCGTGTTCATGGGGTTTCTCGTGTGCCTCGAACATGATTAACTCATCGGTAGACTCCCAATCCGGATCGACCGCCCTTGCGATACTTTCGATCGTGGGGGCCTTTTCTGGAGTTGCAAAAGCACACGTTAGACCCGAAACAGCAGTAATTGTTAGCAGCTTTTTGAAGATTCCCATAGCATCCATGTTTTAAACTTTTTTACCCAATGCAATCTGTCAATATTTATCGTTAAAAGAATTGTTCCACGTGGAACAATGAGTTGTATTTGCTCGAAAGATCGTTTTTTCTTAAGAGGAAATGAAGATTGCGACATGGAATATTAATGGTCTTCGCGCGATTTTACAAAAGAATTTCGAGGCCAATGTTCGGGAGTTGAATCCAGATATTTTATGTCTACAGGAAATTAAAATTCAATCCTCGCAAATCGAAGAATTATCGTCGTTTTTAGAGGAATACCCATATCGCTATTATCATTCCGCGGAACGTCCTGGGTATGCCGGTACAGCGGTATTATCCAAAACAGCATTAAAAGAGCGGAAAGGAGACTCTCCGGATGCGCTGATTCAACCACAGGAGGGGCGGGTACAGGTGCTCGATATAGAGGAATTTTATCTCGTCAATGTCTATACGCCTAATGTCGGTTCAGAGCTAGCACGATTACCGTTTCGGAGCGAGACGTGGGATCCAGAATTTTGTGCTTGGATCGATACGCTGCGGCAGGAAAAGCAAGTGCTGGTGTGTGGAGATTTTAATGTCGCACACGAGGAAATTGACCTCGCGCATCCCGAGCGCTGTCGTGGTTCGGCGGGCTTTACGGATGAGGAGCGCAGTGGTTTTGATCGCTATATCTCACGTGGATGGGTAGATGTATTTCGTTCGTTTTATCCAGATGCGGCGGATTGTTATACTTGGTGGTCATATCGGTCGGCGGCGCGGCAGCGAAACGTGGGGTGGCGGATCGACTACTTTTTAGCTTCGGATGCTTTATTAAGCAACATCCAGTCAATAGCGATTTATCCAGATTGTTTGGGATCCGATCACGCTCCGGTTATGTTGGATCTGGCGTTGACAAGCTCATCGAATCGATAGAGCATAAGTTCCGGTGGAGCGCATCTCGAAAGTCGCATATTATTTAGATATCGCTCGAGCCGTTGCGAAAAGATCCACGTGTTTGCGCCGACAATATGGTTGTGTGCTTGTTAAGTTAGATGAAATCGTAGCGACGGGCTACAATGGGGCTCCGCGTGGACAACTGAACTGTTGTGATGCGGGATTTTGCTATCGGAAGCAATGTAATGTGCCGCACGGTCAGCGCTATGAATTATGTGTTGCGGTACACGCGGAACAAAATGCGATTATTTCGGCCGCTCGGGCAGAAATGCTTGGCGGAACAGCTTTTTTAGCGGGCTTCGATTTGGAGACGGATAAAGAAATTGATGCAGTTCCGTGCCGTATCTGCGCACGAATGCTGATGAATGCGGGTATTGAACAGGTTATCAATCGACAAGGTGTTTTATCTCCAAAAACACTGGTCGAATCGGATACAACGCGAGCCTGCTAAAAAGAGTTGCGGCGCGACAAAAGATCGAAAGGGTAGGCGGCATGAAAATTATCCCCGCACACGTCGAACTACTAACACCGATTGATACCGATGCTGTCATGCGACATATCGAGCAATGTGGGCGCGTATGCTATAAGTCTGAAGGAAAAACAAGCGAAACGAGTGCGGCGACTTTTATCGCAGGCATTGTTAAACGCGGACACGAAGCGGTGCTCGAACACTACTCCTTAACGCTTAAATTTATTTGTGATCGCGGAGTATCGCATGAAATTGTCCGTCATCGGATAGCGTCTTACTGTCAGGAATCGACGCGGTATTGTAATTACGCAAAGGACCAGTTTGGGCATGAAATTACGGTGATTGCGCCTTGTTTTTGGACGCCTGAGAGTGCTTGTTATCAGGAATGGGTTTTAGCGATGGAGCAAGCGGAGGCGCGGTATTTTAATTTGCTCGAGGAAGGGGCGACGCCGCAGGAAGCGCGTGCGGTTTTACCGAACAGCCTCAAGACGGAGGTTGTGATGACGGCCGACCTACGAGAATGGCGACATTTTTTTCGCCTACGGTGTACACGCTTTGCGCATCCACAGATTCGGGAAGTTGCGCTCCAAGCGTTTACGCTTTTAGTGACGAAGTTACCGATTTTTTTTCAAGATTTAGCGCGAGAGTTTGAGGAAGCCTAGATGCGTCGCGCTCGCGGTGGGCGCACGAGGTTAGCGGAAGGGTTTAGTAACTTCCACCACGTGGCAACCTTTTGTGCGCACAGAATTAAGTCTAAAGAAGTGGCTATATCAAATAATTGCTGGAAGAGCGTTTCGTACGCTTGGAGTTCGACTAAAATCGGGGAGAAGCACGGCGGCCGGATGCATTGTTTTTGTTCCCATTGTCTTTTAAGTTCCGTATAACGAGCCTTTTTTAATGTAATTTCTTCTTTCCAGTTGATATGCTTTAAAACGTTCATGACATTTTGGAGGAGCGATACCATTTGTTGTTCTTCCGTGACGGTTATTTGAAAATCACGCTGTCTTGCGTACCAATCAAAGAGTAAATTTATAGCTGCGATCGTATCTTGCAGATTTTGAATCGAGGTGACAGTTAGTTTTTGCGGAAAGGACGCCAGCATTCTACCGTCCGGAGTAGAATTCAATGGAGGAATAACGCTTGTCGAAGCTAGGTTTTGCCGTCTTGCCCGAGGGTGATGTTCAGGTCTTGTTTGCGGAATAGTAATATGGGGTCTGCTGCTAGACGCGCCGAGTGTCGAAGACACACTCAACAAAAGAGCCCCAATCAAATAACCTTTTCCCATAATCGGCATGCGGTATGATCTATTCTATAGTTGAAATGTTTTTTACAATAAATTTCGGAGCGAAAAAGGCTTTTCTTAAACCGTTTCAAGGTAACAGTATCTGTAAAAGCGATGAAAGAGGGACTGATGCGCGGGTTATTTGCGGAACGGATCGGTGGACAAAATTTTGATCGGGCAGGGGGGTACAAAATGGAAGCGATTAAGGCCGCCAAGCGCCGATTTCAAGCCGAACATCCCGACCGTGTTTTATTAGACATGGGAATTGGCGAGCCCGATTTGCCGCCACCCGACTTCGTCATCGAAGAGCTCTGCTCGCAAGCGCATTTTTCGGAAAATCAAGGCTATGCGGACAATGGCTGTCCAGAATTTCGCGAAGCGGCTGCTCGATTCATGCAAAAAACTTTTGGCGTTACAGTTGATCCTCAAAGGGAGCTTGTTCACTGCATCGGGGCTAAGTCAGCGCTTTCATTATTGCCGCTTTGTCTTATTAACCCGGGGGATCTCGTTATCGCAACGCATCCTGGTTATCCGATTTTCAACACGCATGTAGAATATCTCGGTGGCGAGATTTTTTCGTTGCCCCTGCTTTGGGAACAGCAATTTCTTCCCGATCTTTCGTCGATTCCGACGGATGTAGCTCGAAAGGCGAAGGTTTTTCACGTCAACTACCCCAACAATCCGACGTCCGCGCCCGCGACATCCACATTTTTTGCAGAACTCATCGAATTTGCGCGTCACTATGATATCGCGATCATCAACGATGCCGCTTACGCGTGTCTCACAGAACATCCTCTCTCGGTTTTACAATGTCCCCACTCGAAGGACATTGCGATTGAAATCCACTCGATGTCCAAAACGTACAACATGACGGGTTGGCGTTTAGGCTGGGTCTGCGGCAACGCGGATTTGGTGAGCGCTTTTTCAAAAGTCAAAAATTACTCCGATTCCGGACAATTTTTAGCCATTCAAAAAGCGGCAATCCGAGCACTCGATGACGGTACATTTTCGCAAAAAATGACACAACGTTATCAACAGCGCAAGCAATCGGTTGCGGCAATTTTAAGAACACACGGCTTTAAAATACACACTTCCGATAGTGGTTGCTTTTTATATGTCCGCGTACCAGAAAAACTTCGCCACCAGGAACAGGAAATCCCCATCACTTCTTCGGCTGCTCTAAGTCAGTGGCTTCTTGAAGAACTTGGCATCGTTTCTGTCCCTTGGGAAGATCCAGAGCCCAGCATCCGCTTTTCTATGACCTTCAGATGTATTTCCGAAAAAGAATTTTACGAACAACTTGCTGATCGATTCGAGGGTATCAATTTCTTCTAAGATGTTTCTGGGAGGCAATGTCACTATGGTGATAAATAGAAAGCTGTTTCATTCTTTAGTAGGGAGCAAGCTCATTCTTTCAAGATACGCTCAAGCAACTTGTCAAAATTTTTGAAGCTATGCTTGAAAAGAGGCAAGGGATCTTGTTTCTTGTTTGTAAAGTTCTTTTAAAATTTCATCTCTCCGTTGGATTGCCTGTTCACGGAGTTCCCGGTTCTCTGCTGGCATTTTCCGAATAATGAGGTTTAATTGTTCTACCGCCCAAAGCAGCTGTTCCATGCTTCGTGTTTTAGTGCTCGGTTCAGCTTGTATATTGGAAAATAAACCACTCCAAAAACTAATGAATAGTAAAATTTGTTTAACCAGATGTGTTTGCATAACACACCAGTTTTCCCTCGTTTTTGAAAGCGATGTCAAGAGTTTTTATG
>CAMWJR010000006.1 GCA_947174645.1 uncultured Verrucomicrobiota bacterium
CTCCAAACGCCGTACCTGTAGCGCTGCGATCTGCTTTTTGTTCGCCGACGTTACAGGAATCGCCAGGGCCTGCGGCAATAAATAATTTCGCGCATAACCCGCAGCAACCTCGACAATATCGCCCTCGTACCCCAGATTTGCGACCTTTTTCAACAATAAAATTTCTGACCTTGCCATCGTTTTTCTAAATTAAAAAGGGACATCCTCGTCCACAAATTCCTCACTCTTTGCGGGAGATTTTTCTGATGAAATCCCAAACTTTTTCGGCGCCTCATTGGCATTAGGACCACCAAACCCGCCATCGGCTTCCTCGTCCCGCTGGTTACCGATAAATTGGAAACTCTCGAGGACAACACAAAGCTTACTGCGTCTTTCCCCAGCCTGAGATTCCCACTGATCGAGCCGAAGCCGGCCTTCGACAAAAATCGGACGCCCTTTCGTAAAATACCGCCCAATGAGCTCCGCCTGCTTCCCGAAAGCATCGACATCGACAAAAACAACCTCTTCGCGGCTCTCGCCATCGCTGCCGCGACTAACGCGGCTCGTCGCAAGACCAAACTTACAAATCGGTGTCCCGCTTGCCGATGTGCGTACCTCCGGATCGCGTGTAAGGTTCCCTAAGAGAATGACTTTATTAAACGAAGCCATCACGCGTGCTCGATAAGGATACGATTGATCGTCGCGTCGAGGCTAAATTTCGAGCGGATCTTTTCTGGAGCCGTCGTCGGCGCGTCGAATGAGACCTGTAGGTAGAGCCCCGCGGGAAACTTACGATCGGTAACGCGTTGAAACTTGAGCTGACCTTTATTGACGACCTCGCGGATATCGGCACCGGCCTCGACCATTTTGGCTTTGACGGCCTCGACGAGTGCGTCGACAGAATCCTGATAATTACGCGTATCGAGGATCATCGTGGCTCTGTATGATCTTGTCTGCATACTTTCCTATTAGTGGAGTTCATGGCGGTTACAGGACCTTTGTCAAGCAGTAGCTTTAAATCGGCGCAGATCTCGGGCAATCGATGAGTGAGGTGGTCGTTTTCTTTGGAATTAAACCCGCTGAGAACGTAATCCGCGAGATCCATTTGTGGGTGTGTTTTAGCGCCAATACCGACACGAAATCGGGTAAATCCAGGACCGATTTTCGCTAAAATGTCGCGGACACCGTTATGGCCGGCTGTTCCTGGGCGATCCGTAATCTTAACCTCGCCGAGTGGAAGCGTAAGCTCGTCACAAACCACAACCACATTTTCTGGTAAAATCTTGAAAAAATGACAGACGTGTGCTACTGGCGTTCCGGAGTTGTTCATAAACCCATCGGATTTCATAAAAATCCACGGTACTTCCAGCGGCAATGTTTTGGGCTTTTTAACGACTTTCTCAGACTCGGCTGGGCTATCCGGATTTTCTACGGTCTTTTTGGGAGCGGTATGTCTCCTTTGTTCCTCCAGTTCACGCGCCCGTAGAATCGCATCAAGTGAAGGAATGCTGTGAGGGGGCGGAGACTTTAAAATAAGTGCTGACAACACACGCTCGTGTTTCCACTCAGCACTGCCAAATGCCCGTACGAACGCGTCGACAACTTTGAAACCAATATTGTGGCGCGTGTCCCGATACTGGACTCCATAATTCCCAAGTCCGACGACAAGCTTCATTATGGAGTAGATTTAAGCCGCCCAAACGAGGGAATCGGAACTAAGCTGCCGCTTCTTCGGTAGACGCTTCAGCAGATTCTTCTTGCTCTTCGCCGATACATGCAATGACGACACCGTTCGGATCGCCGGGGTACTCAACGCCTTCAAAATGCGGAAGATTTTTGATATGGATATTTTGTCCCGAGTGAAGGTCGGTAACGTCGACCTCGATGGCTTCGATGAGATCTTTCGGTAGGCACCGAATCATGACCTCGCGCCGCACGACTTCGAGCATCGCCTTCTCGTTTTTCACGCCGTATGCCTCACCTTTGACGTGAATCGGAACCATGATTTGAAAAGGTTCTTTCTCGGAAATTTCCTGAAAATCAACGTGCATAAACCGATCCGTAATCGCGTTGTGTTGGATCTCGTTAATAATCGAAAGTACCTTTTTCGCGTCACTTGCTAGCTGAATTGTAGCCGCTGCATCGCCCTTCTGGCGCATGAGCATCCGAAAATCTCGCCCATCGATACTGACGGGAAAAGAGCCGGAAGGACCGTAGATAACCGCCGGAATCCGCCCAATCTTGCGTAACCGAGATGCGGGGTGACGACCTTTGCCTAAGCGTTCCGTAAATGAAAGTTGCAACTGTTTCATACTGATCCTGCTAATGTACGCCGGCGAGACTGGGTATCCTCGCACAAAAATCAACACAAATCTGTCATCCCTTCCGTTTGGGATCGTTACCTGATGTTGGGTACGAACTGTTGGCGGTCTTGTCTAACGGGAGAGTATTGATGTGGTTTTTAATCTTTACAGTTGCGTTAATTCCCGGGGTTCGGGCTTGCTATTGACGTAAAAAAAATTACTTTTCTGCTCCGGAGGGATGATGAAACGGAGAGAAACGGTTTGGTTTTGGCTCATTGCGATTTCGTTAATGGTCTTTGCGATGTGTGTCTTATCGCTACAAATTATTGAATTACATCAGGATTCTGATTTAAAGCGCTACCGGGCGCAACAGGTTGAAAAACTCGAACTCAAGACACCAGAGGAACCTGCAGTAGAACCCAGTACGCCGCCAGCAACACCAGTAGAAAAACAAACCGCAGAGCCTGTTCCCGTTCCCTCAGGGCCCATCGTTGTCCTTTCGAAACCGCTTCGTACTCCTAAGGTGCTCCGGTCGTACGATCGTTCACTCTATGACGTTCCCGCGGAGGCTAATGGCGGCTTTTGGGCACTGTTACGGGGGCTGCATCCAGAGGATAAGCTCATTCGTTCGGAGTGGATTGCAAAACTTAAACGCAAAGCGGCCAAGCGAGCACTCGCAATGGAACCGGGCCCTTCGGAAAGTGAAGTCCGGCGTATGTTTGGTGAAGAAACCCCCCTCGATACGGCTATGTTACCGTATCTCGCTCAGGCGATGGGCCAGGCGGTGATTGTTTCCGATAACCAAGGTCATGGCTATGATCTTTTTCTCGATGATGGGGAAACTGAGCACTATGACCAAATCGAGGATCTGACAAAATACGCCGAAAACCCACAGACGGTTTGGCTCCATAACCTCGATAACGCTCATTGGACGGTTGCGGTTGCGAATGCCCATGACGACCCGACGCCCGAAGACGTCTATTTTCTGACGACGCCACCGGCCTCGGAATCCGACGACGAAGAGTAGCTATGAGGCCTTTCGTCAGGGATTGAGCTTGACGGCCTAGGGGTGAGCGCTTTAATGCGGGGTGATTTAGTAAAAAAAAGCCATGGCACAGCCAAAAAGAAAACAATCAAAACAGCGGAGCCGGAAGCGCCGTGGCGCGAACCGTTTCGTAGCGCCCGAGCTTGCTAAGACCCCCGATGGATCCCTTTACATGCGCCACCACGTTGATCCCGCTACGGGGCTTTATCGTGGGCGTCAGGTGATCGCCGCCGACGAGTCATAGTTACTGGATGGATGCCGATATTCATACGCTTGCGGTCGACGTGATGGGATCGGACTGCGGACCGGCGGAGGTACTCCAAGGGGTCGTCGAGGCGCTGGGAGATCGTGAGGATTTCCGCGCTGTTCTCGTCGGTGATCGTGATATCATTGAAAAGACGCTTGCGTCTCATAGATCATTTCCCTCGGAGCGGCTCGAGATTTGCCACGCTTCGGAAGTTATCGGGATGGATGAGAAACCCGTTCACAGTCTACGGACAAAAAAGGACGCCTCGATGGTCCGTGCGATAGAGCTATTGCACGAGGGTCGTGTCCAGGCGATGCTGAGTTGTGGCAATACGGGGAGTCTTATTGCGGGAAGTACGTTGAAGCTTCACACGATGCCAGGTATCGAACGTCCGGCACTGGCGACAGTTGTTCCGACGATGAACCGCTACATTGTGATGGCGGATGTAGGCGCTAATCCCAATACAACGCCGCTACAGCTAGTTCATAATGCGATTCTTGCCGGGGATTACTATACCAAGGTCCTGCAAATTCCGAATCCGAAAATCGGTCTTTTGACGATTGGTACCGAAGAGGGAAAGGGGAACGAGGTTACCTTGGCAGCGCACGAGCTACTCAAGCAGCTTGACGATCTCATTAGCTATCACGGATTGATTGAGGGCTTTCAGATTTTGACAGGGGAGGTCGATGTTGTGATTTGTGACGGTTTCGTTGGTAATGTGCTCCTTAAGACAATGGAATCGTTTGTCGTCCAGATCAAGAGTTACTTCCGCGAAGAATTTAAGAAAAATATCGTCCGTATGCTCAGCGCGGTGCTCGCGCGGGGCGTTTTAGCATCATTACGTGGGCGTTTGAACCCCGAAACCTACGGTGCCGCGAGTTTACTGGGATTGAAAGGGGCAGTGCTCAAGTCGCATGGTTCGAGTAACCACCGGTCCATCCGGAGCGCAATCAAAATGGCGGTCTCCATGACTGGCCACAATGCGGCGCAGTCTTGTGAAGAGCGCATCCGGCTTGCCAATGAGCGTATCAAGTCACTCGATCATCCGGAATCGCCCTCAGAACCAGAAAGTTCGACAAAGACCCTAGTTGAAGCCGCGCAGATCGTCAATGGGAAGACTTTTGGTGTCGATCGACACGCTCGCGGTCCCAATTTCCGCGTCAACTGGGAATCTCAAGCCTGTAAGTAGAAGTTTTTGCAGAGTTAGTGTTGCGCTTCCTTATCGAGCCGGTCGACGATCGCTGCGAACTCCTGTTCCGCCTGTTGAATTCGCACTAGGAGCTTCTGCCGTGTCCCTTCATCAAGCGACGGATCTTCTCGGAACATTTTCGCCAAATGATCCAGATCATCCATCGCATTCACGACGTCATTCGTCAGTAAATTCCGCCCAATTTCTTTCTCTTCTTTTTTCATCGCTATTTCTTTATGTTGGATTGTGAATTAAACTTATACTTAGGATCTGTCGTCTGCGTTTGGCTTCTTTGATTCTGCTGCATCCGCTTTGGGTTTCTCTGCTGAGGCCGCTGGCATTGGTTCTTTCTTTTCGAGAGTTTCTGAGTCTTTAGGTTTAGCAGCTTCTGCGGCTTCTGGTTTTGGATTTGCCGCATCCTTAACTTCTGGAGGTGTTGCCTTAGAGGCATCCTTGGCTTCTACTTCCTTCGTTGCAGATGCCTTTTGTGCGGCTTCTTGAGCAGCTTTTTCCTGTTCGGCCTGTTCTGCCTTTAGCGTTTCAATTTTACTTTTAATCTTAGTATCAAGTTTTTCCAGGGCACCTCTGGCATGAGGAAGTAAAAACATCGTAACCCCAAGTGATACCGCCGCCGTGAGAGGGAACGAATCTATAGCGATTGATGCAAATACGCTGGCCACGATCGGAATTGCAAACGCGGTAACTGCTGTAGCGACCTTAAAAAGACCCATCAAAATAGGATGCTTTGCTTGGAAGTCTGAAAGCGCCGCTGCCGCTCGAGGAAACTTAAGTCCTAGGTAAGTCTTGATGTCCTTTATGAGGTTTGTAAGGGTTTTGATTACGGCTGCAGCTTCCTTTTTGACGGGATCAAGAGATTTTTTCGCCAGCTCTGTTAACTGTTTGTTGGCCTCTGGGAGGGCTTTTTCTTTGAGTTGTTTTTCAATTTGTTCCCCTGCAGTCGAAGATTTTTTTGCATTATTAATTTCTGTTGTCGGTTCTTTTGCCTTATCTGTCGAGGGAGCAGGCGCGGGAGTCGGCGTTGAATCGGGTGCAGTAACACTAGGAACAGTCATGTTCTTAATTATGTAAAATATTTGGTAATTTCAATGAAGTTTTTACGTCTTTGCCTTGGGATTGTCTTCTTGCGCAAATGTTTCGCTTCTCTATAATGGTCCTTAACGATGAAGTGGCGTTGGATTGGTCGGAGAAGGGGATTTACGTTGGTTGAAATCATTCTCGCGGTGGGATTGAGCGGTATGATTTTGGGGGCGATGTTGATGACATTGACGACCTTTCTCAATCTCCAGCAGTCAGTGAATTCCTCGGAGCGACAGCGCTTGTTCGATGAGGAAGTGATCGCAACACGAACTATTTTGAATGAAATTGCCGTTGTGATGCGCCGTATCCCTGTGGGCAATAATTGCGAGCAAATGACATTTAAGGAATTGGGGAAAAATTTTCCGCAAGGCGGCAAACAAGTGGACAACGCGGACCTTGATCCGGAGGAAGTCGCATTTTACTGGCAATCGGACGCACCTCTACCATTTGTCGACCTCTGCTACGGTGGATTGACCGAGTACTTTTTGAAGTTTGAAAAGCAAAACGAAAAAGATCTCGACGGGGTGTTGCGCTTGTACTACCGCAGCCTTGGGCCAAAAGATAAACCGAGGGCACTCAATGGCAATGACGGTTCTGGCGACCACTGGGAGGATCACTTGAAGTACGTGACATTACTTTCGCGATGTGAAGGCCTGAACTATGGCTACAAAGATGCCCTTGTGAAGGACGACCCCAAAATTACGTTTCAAAGGATGCCAAAGATTGTTGAAGGTAAGGGGCCTATTCTGCCGGAAATGATTCAGATTTTGGTTCCAGATGCGGTATAATCCCTGAGTGCATTTGAGCGATACGACTTGATTTTAAGGGGAGTTTTTTAAGAATCGCTGGCCATGGGTGTGGATGCGATGGTTGAGCGGCGATACCAGGATGTGATCCAGGCGGTTTTTCAAGATCTTGGGGGGATGTCGGTATTTGTTCCGAAGTTCGGGTTATTTAAATCGCGTTTATTGTGGATGTATAACGAAGAGGCTTCGAGCCCAGAGCTTCAACATATCGCGATCGATTTTGTTCACGAAGATCAGGGGCTTGAACAGGCCGGAGTATTATCACTGAACGTCGTATTTTCGGAGTCACAGGCAACCCAGAAACCCATATTGTACTTTTCGCTGAGGTTGTCATTTTTACCGAGTTTTGGGGGCTCCGGGATCATCCTTTATGGTCAGGAGGAGATGATTAAAATTATCCGCGAGCGCTTTGAAGCTATGGGTGATCAGGGGATTTCTGTCTATTTTGAACACTGCAATAAGTTTGATTACCACAAGGCGGCATTAAAGGCGGGGAGTATCCCGGGATGGGTTTATCATCGCCGTTCATCTGGGAAAAATTACAGTGGGATCAAGGGGCATCTACTCTATATCATGGATCAGTTTTTGCACTACGATTCACCACGGGAGATTCCCTATGAAGCGCTTGCACGGGCGAAGGCAAAAGTTTTTCAGTCCGATGGGATGACAACGCTTTTACCGCGGCCGTGGGAGGGAGATCGCCTGACGACAATTTCATTTGTGCCGATCTGGAATTGCAATCCCTGTGATGTTTTTGTTTACGATATGGAGGGCGAATTTTTTATGAATGATGTCCCCGAGGCGACTAAGGATTACATCCAGGAGGTGAAAAAATATTTTCCGCGGAATGTGATCAATGCCCATGAGGTCCGGGCATACCTTCGGGATAATAAAGCTTTTATGGGACAGGATTAGCCCAACAAAAGTGTGTGGCGGTATTGGTCGAGAAGTTCGGATTTATTTTCTTCTTCCTGGAGCAGCGTATCAACGTGTTCGTAGAGGTCATCGCCAGGAGCGAGGTCGCTGGGGCGCCCTTTTTGGAGAAGCGTACGGATTTCGCGAATTTTCTCCCGAAAGCAGATCGGCGAAAGAAGGCTCCGGTCTTGGATTTCGGGACGCAGAAGCTGCATAACGAGGTTGTCAACTGTTCCAATCCGAAAGACCTTCTTCAATTTTTCTTCGACTTTACCCTCACTGGGATCGACCCGGCTCGCGACCGGTAACTTCATGCGCTGTTGCGGCCCTATACTCTTGCTAACGCTCGAAAGACCGTAATCAAAGTCAAACTCTGCGACCTCATTTTCTGTCGTACTCATAACCCATCCGCAGTCCACAATAACCGTTTTTCTTAAAAATGCGATTATAAACGAATCGAAAGTTTCCGGAGGTGGACCGCCATATCGATGAGTTGGTTAATGGCGCCCTCGAGGTTAACGAGCGTCAGGTCCTCGGTCGTAATTTTTATCGCGAAGCCGAGATCATGATCGCCACGCAAAACCGGATTGGCCGGAATGGTATAAGCGGTATCGAGACCGCAAAACGACATCGCCTCCGTTGTGAGCTCGTAATCAAGAAAATCAAATGTGTTAAAAATATACGTATAGACCGCATTGGGTTGGACGTCAATAAAGAGCTCGCCCGCATTTTCGAGAACCAGGTAGATAACACCAGCGCCATTGATTTGGAAAGGCGGTAGGTTCATTTTTGTACTCATCTGATTCAGTGCTTCTTGAACGTGACGTTCCATTATTTGCCCTCCAAGTATGCAGCACCCGCCATCTCTTCTTCTTGAAGAATATATTCGTCGAGCTTCTTTTGTGCGGTTTTCAAAAACTGTCCCTGCGACTGATCATCCTTAAAAAATTTTTCGGGGAGGTCGCGGACGAGTTCGATCGTCTGATTAAGCGTATAGATCGCGATATCGAGGTCGGTCTTACATCGAGCGCAGAGTAATATGAGGAAATTTGTCATTTGCTGGATACTGGGAAAGGCGCCCTGGGTCATCTGGACGAGCGATCGGGTTGCGTCGACCTGGGTTTTATGAGCGAGCGGTTCTTGAACTTCGGGGAAAAGGTGTTGAATCCCGGCATACACGTCACCCACACTGTCGTATACTTGACCGCAGATTTCGACGCGGTAGAGACTATTGCGGACACCGGAGAGTTCTTCGCGAGAACGTGAGGGGTTGGCCGAAGACATATCATAGCCAAAGAGGGCGATCATCGAGTCAATATATGGACGAAACCGTTCGCGTTTCTGCTCCTGACGCTTGATAAAGATTTCAAAGACATCGAGCGGGTTTTTAATCGTCAAAATTTCATCGCGATAGGCGATTGCCAAGCTAATAGCGGTATCTCCGGAATCGTCTCCAAACTGCATCGCGATCGCGGCAGCCTTGGGAATGAGGTTGTACCCATCGCGAATTTCCTGCCGATGAATTTTTCGTAGCTCGATTTGTGCCTGTTGGAGTTGCTCTTTTAATAGCGTATTTGATTTGAGATTCGTTTCGAGTGTTTGGAGCTTTTTCTCCCACCGAAGACTCTCGGTATTGGCAAATCCGAGATCGAGACGATACTTTTCCGGAGCGCTATAATACGCGATCATATTTTTGGTTTGCACCACGGCGCCTTCTAGGTGTTCCCGGTCGATTTCGTTCGTCGCTATAGCGTACTCTAAAAGGTTATCCTGTTCGGTGACCTCGCCAAAGTTGCCGGCGACTTTGTATAAAATGTCATCTCGGAGTTTTTCGGGATTTTCCTCAAATTCTTCCTTGTACTGCCAACGATTGAGTTCCGCATAGGTCTCTTTATAACGCTTTGACTGAGAGCGCTGCCCGAGGCGTTCGGTGTATTCTGCAAGCACTTTTTCCTTGGCTCGGAAAATCTTTTTTGATTCGACTTTGCGTGCAAGAAGATCTGGGCGTTGCCGTTGACGTACCGCTTCATAACCCGCGATCTGTGATGCCAACTGCGTAATCGATTCGGTATTGACCAGGATATTACTGACAGCCTGGCCCCGATATTTTCCGTGTACCGGAGGTCCCATCGTGACCGTATGCCCTTCTTCTCCGATCTTTGTGACTTCCATCCTCAATCCGCTTGAAACCTTAATAAATAGGCGTTATTGCGCAACGACAAACCGTGTCCTTGTAAACTTTTATTCAAAAATATTGACTCGCGAGGAAATTTTCCTTAGTTCGTGGCCAGCAGTGCGATGGGTTTGACGTTACGAGTCTTATCCGGACCTCACCGGGGTGCGGAGTTTGAAATCCCGGCGGAAGCGGTTATCATTGGGACTGCGGATGCGTGTGATGTTGTCATCGATGACGATGCAGTTGCTGACCGGCATGCCGAGCTCCAACTGGAGGGTGATCACATAAAGCTGACACCACTGGAGGGTAATGTTTTTATCGCAGGGAAACTTTTGAGGGAACCGAGTGATGTCGAGAATTTTACCTTTATCACGCTTGGAAACACCCATCTCATGGTCGGTGAGAGCGAAAGTAAACGTTGGGCAGACGTCGAGCAGCAGCCATTTCCAGAGCTAGAAAAAATCGAACTACCTTCGGAAGTGGGGGATAAGGAGGGCCTAAAGACATCAGAGAGCGATGTCGCTGGGAAGGAACTCGAGAACCGAGATATCAATGCTGCGGATGGGATTGGTCCTGGTGCGAAGATTCATTACACCCTGAAGCAGCGGATGATACGGTACTCCATCGGTGTGAGTATTAGTGCTGCACTTGCGGTTGCAATTTCTATCGGTTACGTCATGGTTAAAGACCGCCCACCGGTACGGGTGGTGAAGCTCGAGCCCTTGGAAAAGCGGATTGAGCGAGTGATTCGGGATCTGAAACTTAATGCCCGGACAAAGGTAACCGCAACGGGGGAGGATGGATACTCGGTTGTTGGATACACCCAGACGCTTGATGATTCGGCAAAAGTCAAAAAAGCGGTTCGCGATATCACTGAAAAGGCGTCCGTGAAACTCAGCTGTGCCGAAAAAGTTTTAAACCAGATCCGCGAGGCCGTTCAAGACGCGAAGCAAAATGTTGTCGTTAAACAAGGCGATGAATTTGGTGACTACATTGCGTTGGGTTATGTCAAAAAAGGGGGGGCCTGGGCTGCATTGCGCGAAGAAATCGAAAAGATTAAGGGCGTCAACAAACTCGATGATCAAGTGCTCAACAAGGATTCCGCTGAGGAGCTTGCCGAGAATCTGATTAAACAGTACAAAATGGAGCAAATTTTAGAGGTTAAGGCAGATGACGCCGGTGTCGCCGTAACGGGTACTATCGCTGACGACCTCAAAGGTACTTGGAGTCAATTGAAGGGCGACCTTGAAAGGAATTTTAAGAAGAAAGCGCAGTTAAGTTTTAACGTCGGTGTTTCGACGGATCGGAATTTAACGATCGAGAAATTTTTTGGTGGCAAGATCGACAGCGTCAACTTCAACGACAGTGGGCTGGATTGGGTAAATCTAAAGAATGGGAATAAATACTTCCAAGGTTCGGTATTACCTAGTGGTTACGTTGTCGAGACGATCGAGCAGGATAGTGTGACGATCAAAAACGCAGAAGAAGAAATTAAGTTAGACCTCGAGTGGATGTAGATTGGATGGCTGGATGGTCGTGGCGTCTCCCTTTGGATGGATGGTGACGGCGCGAAAGAGGTCTAACTCGCGGGGGCAGGGAAAAGCCCCCGCATACTATTTTAACCTCGCGACTTCTTTCAAATTTTCTAGCTTCCTAACTTATGGATAGGGAGAATGAATCGAAGCGCCTAACGTTAACGGAAATGGAACGCAAGCTCCTTGAGGATCCTAATGGGCAGTATCGCCAAGAAGTTTTAAGTAGGTTGCAAGCATTTCAGCAAGAGATGCAATCCCATCTCAACCAGGGTCTTCCACCTGACGCATTTGCGCTTTACGACCAGTTAAAGCAAGCCCTTATCCAAGCCCAGGATGTTATTATTAATTTTCAGTAAAATTTTTATTGCGATTTCAAAAAATTGGACTATGCTTCCCTCTACACACAACAAAGGATAAAAGGATGGCAGCAGAATTACCTCAAACACCAGAACTGGACTTTAAAGCAGCTTCAGACATGACTTGGGAGACAACTAAGCATCTCAGCATCATGAACATGTACGCGACTTTGTCGAGTTACCTAAACACATACGAAGACAACCTTGCGGCAACGATTAGCTGTATTGAAGGAAGTAACGCGAGTGATATTGACCAGGGAACATTGCTCCGGTTACAAGCGATGGTACAGACTTGGGGAACAGTTTCGGCGACGGTTACGGGTATCATTCGTCTCGTCGGGGATACACTTACAAAAATTACGCAGAACATTCGTTAAATTTTAATCGCGGATGGATCGAACATTGGGTCGGGAAACGATTCCCGCGGAGATGCTACAACTGCTCGTCGATATCGGTTATGTTGCGACGGGTTGTGGGCGAAAAAAGACCGCGGAACGTATCTTTGAGAGCGTTCTCGCAGCTCGCCCTGGAAACGAGTATGTCTATATTGCCTATGCGTTTATGCATATGGTTTTTGGAGAATATACCGCGGCATCGAAGCTACTGGTTGAAGGTGCGCTCCGTGTAAATCCGGAGAGCGAAATGGCGAAGGCATTTTACGGCTTTATGTTGCACCAGGTAGGACAACGGAGCCAAAGCCATGCCGTGCTCGAAGAGGTTAGCGCTGTCGGCCATGATCCTGATGCGGTCAAATTAGCGACGAAAATCATCAAAGAAGGGTAATTTTATGGTACAGCAGGTTGCGGCGGTCGCGCAAGCGCAAGATATTGTAAACAAGATCAATACCGTTAGCCGCGTCAACATGGGCAATGTCGAGTTTTGGGACGCAAATGTTGTTCCTCCGTTTAAGGATGGGCAAGTTTTCAATGCAGCGCTCCAAGACGCCAACTTACAGAACGCGAAGCTTGGTATGGGCATCAATCCCGTGCAATCCTCGCCAACGCAAGGCATTCTAGACTCGATTCAATCGGTCCGCGATGTTTTTAAAGGGATTACGCGTCGCATCAACTATTTATCCACGAGCGGACGTGATCCTTCGAGCAAGGATCTGTTGGAGATGCAATTTCTTGTTCTCCAATTGAGCTACGTGAATGAGCTTTCTTCGAAGGTTTCGGATAAGACAAGCCAAGGTCTTCAAACGCTCTTTCGAAATCAAGGATAGGTTGTTTTGTGTTTTCATAGCAAAACGCGCCTCTTTATATGGGGCGCGTTTGATTTTCCCAGTGGGCTGACCCGGGGATTTCTGAATGTTTCTAGCCTAGATTACGAGAGGCTATACATATAATTCCAGCCATAATTGGGTCTTTCGGGCAATTTTTAGGATACATGCGCGAGATTTGGTTGTCGTGTCGCCTAGGTTTCATTCCGACTGCTAGCCTCATTTATCCCAGAACGCTAGTGAATCCGTTTTCAATGTCGGTAAAATGGATACGCTGGGATAATTCCATTATGCCTGAAGGTCTTCATGTTCCTGCGAAGGAGCGGGTGGATTTTCATTGAATTTGCCCTCTGTGTCTCTTCCATGTATCTCTTCTTGGGTCTGTAATGAAGAATTGTTGGCATCTATGTCATCGTGCACATGATTTGATGGGTCCTCAAGGAGATATTCGTCGTGATTAGGTTCACCAATATTGTATTCTCCTTCTTCTCGATGAACAGCTATTTCTCCCAAGTCGTCATACGTGAAGAGATCCTCAGGGTCTTGGGGGCCGAGGTCGCCATAATCATTTAAATCCACCTCATCTAAATCAGAATCTACATCTTGAACTGGCTCATTCATGATATTTTCCCATATAGACTCAAAAGAAGTACCTTCCGGGAGGAAATTGGAATTAACTAATTCCTTGATTTCAATTTTTAATCGACGCCTTGTGTCATCGGAGAAACTGAAGGGATTGTGGATGCATTCTTGTAACCCTTCTCGGATTTCATTTTCGACAAAACCCTGGAATGTACCTTGTAGACTTTGGGCAACATCGTTTTTTTCTTTTGACGAGAGATATCGTGTGTCTTTGATACTCTCTGCAAGCACCAAAACTTTGAGAGATAAACCGCCATGAGCTTTTGCCTCGATAAAGGATCGAGTGGCATTCTTCATAGCAGCAGCTTTTGTTTCCTCGCATTCCCGTTGAGACCAAAAAGGGATCCTTTTGTTTTTGACTATGTGCATACTTTTATACGAGCTTGTCAGCAGGTTTAATAGCTGATCAAGTGTTTTGTTCGTAAGGCTGTCTTGCTGAAGGAGTTGCTCCTGTTGGCCTTCTAAGACTTGCTTTATATTTCCAGAAAATTTGGCCGTTACCTCCTTTTGCACTTCATCTATTGTCTTGAAAAGTTTGGAGTCTGGGGGGAGATTAAAAGAGCCCCTGACGCTGTACATGTGCTCTAAATCTTCAACTGCGACTTGCATGAGATTTTCTCGGACATTTTTACATGTGATTGCTGCAGTCGCTTCTGCTTTTGTCTCCTGTATATCCTCAAAGAGCTCGGAATCCTTTGGCAAAGATTTTGCAATATTCTCCAATATTTCCAGATCTCTCGTTGTAATTTGCTCAGGGTTGCTACGAGTTTTGTCCTGTATATCCGATACAATTTCTTGTTTTATTGTTTGTATGGTGTTGAAAAGTTCGGAATCCTTTGGCAAAGATTTTGCAATATTCTCCAATATTTCCAGATCTCTCGTTGTGATCTGCTCAGGGTTGAGACGAGCTTTGTTGCATATGCCTAAGGCGGTTTGGGCGTTTGCAAGCTCTTGGTCCCTACCTTTTTGTGTGAATGATGAGAGCTTAATCTTGAGTTGTCGAGCACTTCCCGGTTCTCCTTTCCGGCCGACAAGCGAGGCCGTTGTTATCTCAAATCCAACATTATGACTTCCTTTGGCGGTAAAAAGCCCAGCAGCGAGTGCTCGGAATCTTCCAGCTAGAGTATTTTTGCAACGTCCATTTTTTAGGGAGTCTAATATGGGTTGCGGGGATTTCTCTGGCGCTTCGTTCGCGAGTCGTTGAGTATCTTTATTGACGTTGTCCATGACTCTTTTTATGTCTGGATCGAGTTTCGGAAGGGCGCTGTAGGAACTGGTCTGATTCAATCTTAGATCGCTCATGACTGTATTTTAACAAAAAATTTTTTCTTGAAAAGCAGATTTATAGTGACACACTGCAGGCGTTGGGCGCCTCTAGCTCAATTGGATAGAGCATCTGACTACGGATCAGAAGGTTGCAAGTTCGAATCCTGCGAGGCGTGCCAGGACGGGGTCGTAGCTCAGCTGGTAGAGCGCCACAATGGCATTGTGGAGGTCGTCGGTTCGAGACCGATCGGCTCCACCCGGGGCATAGTGATTGGGGTTGCAGGTTGGCGAGTCCGGGTTTAGCTAACGACTGGTGGTATTTGGGAAAATGATAGACTTGGCGTATGGGGCAGCGCCGTATGCTGAGGTCCTTGGGCGACATCTTTTGCCGAGAAGATTCACTCGTGAAGGGGTGATTTTTCTCTGACCGCGGAGAGCAATTCGCAGATGAAGGTCACATCGGGGGTCGTGGTAACCTCGTACCCCGGAAACAAGCTGCATCTCTAAGCCCTGGGCAAACTCGAGGCAAAGCTTCGACATTTGATCCAGATGAGGTTGAGCGCCCGGCTAATTCAGTTTCTAGGAGTAATTTTAACAATGATCCAATTGATTCGATTCTTGGAAAAGATCCGATTGATTTACCCGAAAAGTTAGAGCAGAATAAGAAGAACGCCGCTGATTTCCTTGAAAAACTGAACAATGGGGTCTATTCTTGAGATCCCAATTCTCATTAACTGGTTGCGAAATCCGAAGGGGAAAGTGCCAAATGGCGTGCGAATATGAGATTCCATTACCTCGGTGATGTCCGTTTTTATTTCTCTTAACGGTAGTGAGGGGGGTTGTAAACTTGATGTTTGTGTAAAAATTAATATCATAACTGCATGAGCTATATTCAGAAACCAAATTTCAACACGCAAGGAAGGAGACTTTGGGGCTTGGGACAAAGTATCAAGGGGATGGGGAGTAAATATAAGGGATCTATAACGCTGAATAGAACGAATATGGATATCGAGATAAGGCCAGCTGAAGTAAAAGAAACAAAAAATCCGATAAGCAGATTTCTGGACAAGCACGTAGGGCAAATGAAAGAGGTAAAAATTTCTGTGCGGCAGAAGGATGGTAATACTTACGAAAAAATTATTCATACTCGTGGTGGTTTTGGTGCGTGGGTTAAACTGGGGTTAAGTCAAATCGGGAGAAGTTTTAATAGGCAATTGGACCGAAATGATGGATTTGAAAATAATGGATCTTGGAAGATAAAAAATCACATAGCTGTCAACATGTACGGGAATGAATTGAGTGATCAGCAAAAATTGTCTCAGCTTGGCATCAATCAAAAGATTGAACAACGGAATCGAACTAATGCCAATACATAAAGTACAGAGATCGTTACTCCTTGCGATTGTCGGAGGTTTTTGAGAAAATTTCATCATGCTGATCGTTAGGGTTGGCACTTAAAAGTTTGTAAGTTGGATATTTCCATCTCCAAGCTTGCTGCTTTACCACGTGTATTCTACTTTTTTCTCGGAGCGAAGGAATATAGCGCCTTTATATGAAATTCACAGAAGATTCCGCACCTTTTCCGCTTCTCTTTTAGAGGTAAATGTTCAACATAGCTACGTGGCTCTAGAGCGTATTGTGATGACGGGGGTTGGGCTGACGGCGCCAAATGCAAATGGCCTCCGCGATTTTCGGCATTGCCTACTGAGCGGTGTCGCAAAAATTCAAATGATCGATCTGCGGTATATGGGCGCTGTGCCAGCCGGGGTGTGCGACTTTGACCCATTGCGGTATCAGAGGAAAAAGGATCTGAGAAATTGTACCCGGGCCGGCTCAATCGGTATTTTTTGCGCACAGGAGGCATTCCAAGATGCCGGAATCGATCTCACAGAACGGGATACCGCGCGTCTCGGCGTGTATGTGGGCATCACCGAGCACGGAAATGTCGAAACCGAAAACGAAGTTTATGCGCTTTCGCAGTACAACTATGACGTTAAGTATTGGGCGCATCACCATAATCCGCGGACAGTGGCTAACAATCCCGCCGGTGAAATTAACCTAAAGCTGAACATCACCGGACCTCACTATACCATCGGTGCGGCGTGTGCGGCCGGAAATGCGGGTATCATCCAGGCCGTCCAAATGCTACGTTTAGGGGAAGTCGATCTAGCACTTGCCGGTGGGATTAGCGAAAGTATCCAGTCATTTGGAATTTTTGCGGGATTCCGGAGTCAGGGGGCGCTTGGGCATGGAGAGGATCCTAATCGCGTCAGTCGGCCGTTTGATCGTGCGCGCAATGGGCTCGTAGTGAGCGAGGGGGGATGTCTTTTTACACTGGAGCGTCTGAGTGATGCACGTCGCCGTGGAGCGAAAATTTATGGGGAAATCGCTGGGTATGCGATGAATACCGATGCGACCGATGCTGTTTTACCTAACGCTGAACGTCAGGAACAGTGTATCCGACTGGCGCTGGAGCGTGCCGGAATTACGCCTAAGGATGTTGATATTGTCAATACGCATGCGACGTCGACGCCGATGGGGGACGCGATTGAGTGTGATGCGATCCGGAAGGTTTTTGGGGAAAGTCCAACGACGTATATTAATAATACTAAAAGCTTTATTGGACATGCGATGGGAGCTGCTGGAGCGCTGGAACTCGCCGGTAACCTGCCGGCTTTTGAGGATGGATATGTGCATCCAACGATTAATATTGAACAATTGGATCCACGATGTGAATTGCCGAATCTCGTCATCAACGAGCCCAAACAGGTTGGAAATATTCGGGTGATTTTAAACAATTCCTTCGGGATGTTGGGGACAAATTCCGTTCTGATTGTCAAAAAATACGAAGGTGATTAGGCAACGCTTTGTGCACGCATTTGGATCGCACTCCTTAGGTGCCAAAAGCCCCAGAGCGAATAGAGTAATAACCCAAACGCAACGATGCTGACAATTCCATAGGAAGTTGTGTGTTCGAGAAGGATGTAACCAAACCAAATTGCAAGGCCATCACGTAGGCCGACGATTGCTGTATCGGCGCTCATGTAGTCGCTCACTTTGTCCTTGGGCGCGATATTGGCGACCCAGAGACTCCAAATAATGCCGCCACCTCCATGGCCGATGCCGATTAAAATATTCGCGAATTGGATCACGCGTAGATCGTCAGTTAGAAAGAAGAGGGGAATACCGATCGTAAAGCAGAGCGTGACGCATTGCCGCATCGTCACAAAGTGGACGTGGTCGTAAAATTTTCCCCAGAGTGGGGCGCTTAAAACACGGGCAACAGTTTGCGTAACGGCTAAAATTGCTAAAACATGGGCTGCAGAAAGATCGAGGCCTTGGCGGTGGCTGGCAAGGTATTCGACGCGTAACGGCATCGTCATCTGCGTAGCAACGGCAATCAACGTCCAGAAAAAAAGAATCTTACTAAATAGTATATCGCGTTTCAGGAGTAAAAAGTTTGCCCATAAGGATGGTTTTTGCGGGTAAAAAATTTTCTGTGCCGGGATCTTTAAAAAACACAAGGCACAGAGAGTCGAAAAGACCGCGGAGAGTAGTAAAATGGGTTCAAAGTGGTTTGGGTTTTCCGCTAAAACGTTTTTAGACCAGTGGGCAAAAAGAATCCCCCCGGTCGCTAAGCAAGCAAATGCGATGCCAACGCAAAATCCCCGTTGCGTTTCGGTGTAATTGTTGCGATAAACACCGATCATCAATGGAATCTGCTGTTTGTAGCAAATGCGCGCAATCGATGTAAGCATACAAAATAAGAGGCAGTTCTGAAGGCCAACGGTAATCCCCAGTGTAATCGCAATGACGAAAAAATAAAACGCTGAAAATTGCATCGGATTCCAGCGTGATCGGTTCATCAACTGTAGCGAAACCGGCGTGAATAACATACTCAAATAGCCGACCGACATCAACGTCGCTTTGTAGCGCATCGGCATGTCGAAAACCTTAATCGCAATCAGTAAAATCGTCGTGCGAAATTCAATGTCTAGCGCCCCCTGAAAAAAATACCGGAAACTGTCGTATAAAAGCGTTTGGTGGTGAATTTTCATCTTTTTTTAATTTTAGCTTGACATGTACAGTAAGGACCCGTAAACCACGGGCTGCATTTTTAAAACAGTTCTGTGCCGTTTTAGATTGAAGATAGCGTGGAGGTGTTTAGAAAATGTTCCAAGTCAAGTCGTTTCGAGCGGAGGCAGTATTTTGGAAAAGAAAGATATAGAGGATCTCATTGCGATTATGGAACGTTCGAGTCTCGCGGAAATCGAGATCGCGGACGGAAATACCCGTATCGTTTTACGTAAAAATATCCCGGCCGCAGCCCCGGTGATTCCACCGCCCGCTGCCTTTAACTTCCAGCCTCAGCTCACCGGAACGACTTCCGAACCACCCGTTAGCCCGGTTTCGTGCGATAACTATCATATTATTAAATCGCCCATGGTGGGGACGTTCTATAGCGCCCCTTCGCCGGAAAGTGAACCTTTTGTACAGGTCGGTAGCCATGTCGATGTCGATACACCAGTGTGTATCCTCGAGGCCATGAAGGTGATGAACGAGATCCAATCCGATGTCTCCGGTACAATTCGCGAGATTCTCGTTAAAAATGGGCAAGCGGTCGAATTTGGTCAACCGCTCTTCCGGGTGGAGGTTTAGATGTTCGAAAAAATCCTCATCGCCAACCGGGGAGAAATTGCGTTACGGGTGATTCGGACCTGTCGAGAACTCGGGATTAAGACGCTTGCCGTCTATTCCGAAGCCGATGAACAGTCCCTTCACGTCCAGTTAGCCGATGAAGCGATTTGTATCGGTAGCGCACCAGCCCCCGAAAGCTATCTCCGTGCGGACCGTATTTTTAGTGCTGCCGAAGTCGGTAATGTCGATGCGATCCACCCCGGCTACGGATTTTTATCCGAGAATCCACTCTTTGCCGAACAATGTCGCGACTGTAAGATTAATTTCATCGGTCCCAGCCCAGAAGTAATCCGCCAGATGGGCAATAAATCCATCGCGAAAGAGATG